>CAZYXU010000088.1:0-1990 GCA_964650945.1 uncultured Verrucomicrobiota bacterium
GTTCGGTGTTCAGGGTTCGGTGTTCAGGGTTCGGTGTTCGGTGTTCAGGGTTCGGCAGTCAGGATTCAGATTGACCTTATCCGCCAGCGCGGCGATGCGCGCCATCACCAGGTCGGCGATATCCTGATACCGGGTCGTGCGCGTCAGCAATTCCACCAATTCCGCCGGCATGATCGGCGGGCCGTAAACCACGGCGACCGGGCGCCGCTGGATTTTGCGCGCGCCCTTGGGCAATGCCTCAAATGTTCCGGAAACATACGCCGGCACCACCGGGACTCCGCCCTTGGCGATGAGGAAGCCAATGCCCCCCTTGCCGGACTGTAAACGCCCGTCCCGGGTGCGGGTGCCTTCCGGAAAAAGCGACAGCGCGCCGCCCGTCTTTAAAATCCCCAGCGCCGTCCGCATGGCGGCAATGTCGCCCTTGGTGCGATCCAACGGCACCACGCCGACGGCCCGGCACCACCAACGCGTCACCCGGTTGCCAAACAGCGTCTCGCGCGCCATGAACCGCACATGGCGGTGCCATACGCCGCAGCCTACCGCCGGCGGGTCCAGCATGCTGGCATGGTTGGAAACGATAATGCAGCCGCCGATGGCCGGCACATTTTCCGCGCCGTGCGCCTGAAAACGGCAGTAATGCCGGAGGGTCGCATAACAGATCCAGCGGAAAAGCCAGAACCAGAAAGGCATTTTTTCCCGATCGCATGACCGCTTAAAAACCGACATGCCGCCTCCCCTTAGACCGGTCAACATTTTGCGCATTTGGCGCTTTTTTGGGTTAATGCAGCGGCTGCCGACACCACGCATTCCACCACCGCTGCCACATCCATAGCGGTAGTTTCCAGCACCCGCGCGTCGCCGGCCACCCGCAAGGGGGCGGTGGCGCGCCCGCGGTCAAGCTCATCGCGCTGCCGCAGGGATGCGTCCACCGCCTGCAAGGCGGCCGGGTCTGCCCGGGCCTCCAGTTCACGCTGGCGCCGGCGGGCGCGTTCCGCGGGATCGGCATCCAGGTAAAATTTACAGGCCGCGTCCGGAAAAACCACCGTACCGATGTCCCGCCCCTCCATCACCAGATTGCCGAAACGCGTCAGGCTCCGCAGCCATTCCACCACCTGCGCGCGCACGGCCGGCACGGCCGCGACGAAGCTCACGTTCTCGCAAACAGCCGCCGAGCGCAATTCCGCGTCCAACACCGCCTGGTTGATCCGGCAGCGCGCCGCCCGTGTTTCGTCCAGGAAAAATTCCACGCGGACCTCCGGCAGAGCGCGCGCGACCGCCGCGGCATCCCGTACGTCAATGCCGCGCCGTAAAAACTCCCAGGTCAAGCCGCGGTAAACCGCGCCGGAGTCCACATAAACCCAGCCCAGCCGCCGGGCCGTTTCCCGGCTGACCGTGGACTTGCCCGATGCCGAAGGTCCGTCTATCGCTATTACCCTGCTCATGTCAGTTACCAGTGATCAGTTACCAGTGATCAGTTGTCAGTGAAATAATCAGTCGAATCCTCTTTGACCACCGCGGACATATCACCACAGAAAAGCGCGGATTTCCCCATCATGCCATTCAGCATGCGACCAATTTCAGCAAGGTCATTATTCAACTGATTGGCTTCCAAAACCGTAAAATATCCACAATTTAAAGCAACTCCCACCCAATGTTGCGTCTCATTCTGTTCACCATCGGCATCAGACAGTTTGCTAAGAAAATGTTTTTCATAACGCCGTTTTCCCAAGCTTCGGCGATTTGCGCTCCGATGGAACGCGAACTCCTTCTGACTTGGTCAGTCAATGCAAATGTTTCCTCTCTCGGAAATTTTTTCGACAAAAGGAAAACATTATTTGCCACAGCCATGGCTTTTTTATACACGAGCAAATCTTTAAAACTCGCCGCATGCATTGACACTCCGTTCTACTCTGCTCCCTGCTCCCTGCTCACTGTTCACTGTTCACTGCTCACTGTTCACTGCTCACTGTTCACTGCTCACTGTTCACTG
>CAZYXU010000088.1:2090-15246 GCA_964650945.1 uncultured Verrucomicrobiota bacterium
TCACTGTTCACTGCTCACTGTTCACTGCTCACTGTTCACTGCTCACTGTTCACTGTTCACTGCTCACTACTCACTGTTCACTGTTCACTGCTCACTACTCACTGTTCACTACTCCCTGTTCACTACTCCCTGTTCACTGCTCACTGCTCCCTGTTCACTACTCCCTGATCACTGATCACTGTTCACTGATCACTATTCACTCCCCACGTCCACCTTCCCGCCTAAACTGCGCAAATGCCGCCAAAATTCCGGATAGGAAGTGTCCACGCAAGCCACATCCTCGATGGTTATTGGCGCTTCCGCGAAGACTGCCAGCACCGCCATGGCCATGGCTACGCGGTGGTCGCCATAACTCTTCACGCGCACATTCCCGCGGATCGCCGCGCCGCCCCGGATGCGCATGCCATCCGGCAATTCTTCCACATCCACGCCAACCAGCCGCAGGTTGGCGGCCATGCAGGCAATGCGGTCGGACTCCTTCACGCGCAATTCCTGGGCATCGCGGATGACCGTCACATCGCGGGCCAGCGCGCCGGCCACCGCCACCAGCGGCAATTCGTCTATCACCGCCGGAATTTCCGCGCCGCCCACTTCCGTCCCTTGTAATGCATGCCCGCGCACCTTGATCTCGCCCACCGGCTCCGGCGCCGGATCCTGCAGATGGGTCACCCGGACGTCCGCGCCCATGCGGCGCAGGATGTCCAGGAGCGCCGACCGCCGGCTGTTCAGCCCGACGGCCGACAAAACCACCGCGGCTTCCGGCATGGCCGCCGCCGCCGTCAGCCAGAAGGCGGCGGAAGAAAAATCGCCCGGCACGAGCCATTCGCCCGGCGGCAGCGCCGGCCCTTGCGGACCGTAGCCCTTGACGCGCACGCGCAAGCCATCCACCCGCAAATCAACGCCCAGGGCATGCAGGATGAGTTCCGTGTGATTGCGTGTCGGCAAAGGCTCCCACACCGTAGTGTCGCCATGGGCGAAGAGGCCGGCCAGCAAAACGCAGGATTTGACCTGGGCGGACGCCACGGGCAGGCGGTATTCGATACCGCGCAAAGGCCCGCCATGCAACGTCACGGGCGCGCACCCGCGCGGTCCCGATAATTCCAGGCGGGCGCCCATCAACTCCAGCGGGATGCGAATCCGTTCCATCGGCCGCGACTGCAGTGAGGCGTCGCCCGTCATCACCGTGGCCCAGGGCCGGCCGGCCAGCAAGCCGGCCAGCAACCTCAGGCTGGTGCCGGAATTGCCCAAATCCAGCGTTCCCGCCGGCGCATGCCAGGGACCGCCGGTAATGTGCAATTCTTCATCCTGCCAGGAGACATCGGCGCCCAGTTCCGCAACGGCGCGCAATGTGTTCAAACAATCCCCGCTGCGCAAATAATTGCGGATCACCGACCGGCCCGGCGCCAGGGCGGCCAGCATGGCCAGGCGGTGCGAGATGCTTTTATCGCCCGGCACCCGCACCGCGCCGCTGAGACAGCCGGTTGGGGTCACCACCGCATTCATAGTTTTCATCATAATACCTTTGTGGCGGATTCCAAAGCGCGGCGCTTTGCCCGGGCTTCCGCCAGCAGGCGCCGCACTGCTTCCATGTCGCCGGTTTCCACCGCCGCCGTCAATTCCGCCAAATTGCATTGCAGGGCGCGCAATTCTTCCAGAACGGCCGCGCGATTGGTCTGAATAATGTCATGCCACATCGCGGGATCGCCTTCCGCCACCCGGGTGGTATCCCAGAAACCGGACCCGCAAAAAGCGCCCACCCGTTCCGGCGCATGCCGGCCGACGGTGGCTGCCAGGAGGGCGGCCGCGAGGTGCGGCAAATGGCTGGTGGCCGCCAGCAGGCGGTCGTGCTCTTCCGGCGCCACCCGGCAGACCCTGGCGCCCAAGCCCGCCCAAAAATCGTCCGTCACCCGCAAAGCCGCGGGATTGGTCAACGCCGAGGGCGTAATCACCACCAGCGAACCGCGGTACAAATCCGCCCGGGCGGCATCCAATCCCTGCCGCTCCGAGCCGGCAATCGGATGGCAGCCCACAAAATCGGCCGGACTGCCGGCGAACAACGCATCCATCCGCCGGACCACTTCGGCCTTGCTGCTGCCGACATCCGCCACCACGCTGCCCGGCGCCAGCCCGGGGATGCACGCCGCCGCCATTTCGGCAATCAAGTTGACGGGTGTGCAGACTACCGTAATTTGCGCGCCGCGGACAGCTTCCGCGGGATTTTCAAAAACCTCGTCCGCCACCCCGGTTTCCAGCGCCAGGCGCCGGGTTCCCGCCCGCCGCGCGCAGCCGCGGACCAGCACACCGGGCCGGCGGCGCAAGGCCAGCCCCAGCGACCCGCCCATCAGCCCCAATCCAATGATAGCGACCTTGTTTATTTCGATTATTTCAGACATCCGCGCATCATAGCCCAAGCATGCGCGGCAATTCAATTCTTTTTTCAACCGGCGCGAAGACTGGGTAAATTCCGATACGGTACGGCACTACACCAATAAATTTGTCCTACACCCCGGAGACTGAAGGGCTGGCTGGCTGCTTTTTTATGTTGCCGCGGGCGCAACCAGATACTACAGTGTTGTTGAGCGCGCAGGCTGGCCGCCGCCGGCGGATGGCAGCGCGGTTATTCAAATTTTTGCCGGACATTCAACCCATGAAAATAGACCTGCTGGCCGTCACGGACAAGGCCGAAAGTTTAATTGAACTAGCCGCCCGCGTTTGTTACCGCAGCCAGCCGTCCGACCAGGACGGCAGCGCCGAAAAACTCATCCGCCGGCTGCTGGCCATGGGCCATGAATCGCCCCTGGAGCATGCCTCGGCCACCTTCCAAATCCAGGGCTGCTCGCGCGCCATGACCCATCAACTGGTCCGGCACCGCATGATGTCGGTCTCGCAGCAAAGCCAGCGTTACGTGGCGGAATCCTGCTTTGACTTCGTCACTCCGCCGGCCTTGTCCCCGGCAGCGCGCGCGGAATACGCCCGCGACATGGAGACCATCCGGGCGATGTACGCCAAGTGGAAGAACCAGGGGCTGAAAAACGAGGACGCCCGGTTTGTGCTGCCCAACGCCTGCGCCACCAACATCGTCATCACCGCCAATTTCCGCGAATTCCGCCACATCTTCAAACTGCGCTGCGCCCGCAACGCCCAGTGGGAAATCCGGGAAGCCTGTGCGCACATGCTGCGGATCCTGCACCGGCACGCGCCGGCGGTTTTTGACGATCTGCTGCCATTGCTGGAAGAACAACCCGACCAACCGGACGGCGAAGCCGCCGCCCTTCCCCAGAGCAACAGACCTACCCATGACTGACAACGCCACACCGCTGATCTCAATCGTCATCCCCACCGTCGGCCGCGCCTGCCTGATCCAGACCCTGCAATCCCTGGCGTCAGCCAGCCTGTTCGACCGGGTGGAAGTGCTGGTGGCCGGCCGGATCCACGCCCCGGAAATCGACGCGGAATTCCAGGCATTGCGCGCCCGCCATGCGCAAATCCGGCATCTGCCGGTAAGTTTTGACAAGGGCGATTCCAGCGCCAAAAAAAATGCCGGGGCCCAGGCGGCCCGGTCCGGCCTGGTGGCTTTCCTGGACGATGACGTGATTGTGCCCGGCGGCTGGATTGCCGCCATCACGGCGGCGTTTGAAAATCAGGCGGTGAACCTGGTGACCGGACCGGCGCTGCCGCCGGATGACATTTCGCTCGCCGGCCGCCTCGCGGCCCAATCTCTGAGTTCGGCCGCCAGCGGCTACGTGGCGCGCCGCTACACGCTGCAGGATGCCCCGCCCTTCGCCGCTCCATGGTCCACCATCATCGGCTGCAACATGGCCTGGCGCCGCGCCGCGCTGGAAAAAGCCGGCGGCTTTGACGTGCAATTCTGGCCGGGCGAGGAAATGCTGGCCGCCTTCCGCGCCGAGCAGGGCGGCAACCGTCTCTACTGCGTGCCGGCGGCCTGGCTTTGGCACATGCCGCGGCAGACGCTGGCGGGATTCTGGCGCCAGATCCAGGGTTATGGCGCAACGCGCATCCGCCTGATCCGCGCCGGCGTGACGGTGGAATACACCACCCTGATCCCGGCCGCCTGGGTGCTGTCGCTGGCGGTATTGATCCCCGCCGCGTTTTTTTCCAGGGCGGCCGCCTGGGTGCTGCTGGCGGAAACCGCCGTTTACAGCCTGCTGCCGCTAACCGCCGCCGCGCGGGCATTCGCGCGCCACCGGCGCTCTGCCGACTTGCTGCTGGCCTTGATGATTCCCATGATGCACCTGAGTTACGGCCTGGCGGAATGGCGGGAATTTTTACAGCCGGGGCGTGATTTCAGCGGCACTTTAAAACCCAAAGCCTCGTAGGCCGTTCCGCCCGGAAAAGGTGATCTCACAAAGACACTAAGCCACGAAGGATAAGCGGATTTCGGATGCTGAAGGAATACATGCCGCTATGCGGTAGTTCCGTTAAACGGAACAATGTTTTCCTACCGATTCTTTCTTGGTGACTTGGGCTTGCCCGCCGTAGTCTTGACGAAGGAGGGTGCGATAATTTTCCGTTTCCCGTATTCAGATCAAACACTTCGCGTTAATCTGCGGAATCTGCGGATAAAAAATAATCCGCCATCCGCTGCAGTCCTTCCGGCGTGCCCATGTCCAGCAAAGGCGGGGGCGTGGTCCAGGCCCGGATGCGGCCGGCGGCCGCCAATCCCGGGAAAACATCGCGTTCGAGCGATACCGGCGGCGGCGCGGGCGGCAGCGCGGCAAGCAAATCGCGTCCGGTAAGATAGACACCCCCATTCACCCAGCCGGCCGTGGCCGACGCCTTTTCCCGGAACGCCCGCACCCGTTGCGCATCGTCAATTTCCACCAAACCGTACCGGCCGGCATCCGTCACCGGGACCACAGCCATGGTGACGGCCGCGGCGGCTTGCCCGTGAGCGTCAAGCATGCCCCGCAGGTCCAATCCGGGCAGAAGACTGTCGCCATTCAAAACCAGAAACGGATCGGTCTGAATCCGCGCTGCCGCAAATTGCAACCCGCCGCCGGTGCCCAGCGGCTTGGGCTCCACGGAAATGGTTACCGGCATGGGCGGCCGCCATCCGGCCAACCAGGCTTGCAGGCGGCCGGCGCCATGGCCGGCGGCCAGGTGCGCGCCGGCGACGCCGCAACGCGCCAGCCAGTCCAATTGCCGGTCGAGGAATACCCGCGATCCGACCGGGACCAGCGCCTTAGGCCGGTCGGGGAACAGCGCAGCCAGGCGTGTGCCCAGTCCGCCGATTAAGATGATTGCCTGGATGTTCATGGCTTTGGTACTATACCGCCATGGCAAATGCCGAAACAAGCAAAAACACCCCGCGCCTGTTCGGCACTTTCGGCGGGGTCTTCACCCCGGCAATCCTGACATCCTGAGCGCGATCATGTTCCTGCGCGCGGGTTATGTCGTCGGCCAGCCAGCGGGGAAGCGGAATTTCAGGCGTAGCCCCGGGGATTTTTGGACTGCCAATTCCAGGCGTCGCGGCACATGTCCGCCAGATTCTTCTCCGCGTGCCAGCCCAATTCCCGGTTGGCCAGGGCCGGGTCGGCATAACAGGCCGGCACATCCCCCGGCCGCCGCGGGGCGATCCGGTACGGGATCGGCTTGCCGCAGGCCTGCGCGAAGGCCGCCACGGCTTCCAGGACGCTGTAACCGCGTCCGGCGCCAAGATTATAGACGGCCAAGCCCGGAATTTGCGGGAGCTTTTCCAGCGCCTTGAGATGGCCGCGCGCCAGATCCACCACGTGGATATAGTCGCGCACGCCCGTGCCGTCGGGCGTGGCGTAGTCATTGCCGTAAATGGACAACTGCTGCAGGCGGCCGGCCGCCACCTGGCCGATGTAGGGGAAAAGATTGTTGGGTATGCCGTTGGGATCCTCGCCGATCCGCCCGCTGGGATGCGCGCCCACCGGGTTGAAATAGCGCAGCAGGACGATCCGCCAGGCGGCATCCGCCGCCTGCAAGTCGCGTAGAATCTCCTCGATCATCAGTTTGGTGCGCCCGTAGGGATTGGTCGCGCTCAGCGGAAAATCCTCGGTGATGGGCACGCGCGCCGGCACGCCGTACACCGTGGCCGAAGAGCTGAACACCAGCCGGCGCAAGCCCGCCGCCTGCATCGCTTCGCACAACACCAGCGTGCCGGCAATGTTGTTGCGGTAGTAACGCAGCGGCTCCCGCACGGATTCCCCCACCGCCTTCAAGCCGGCAAAATGGATCACGGCATCGATGCGGTGCGCGGCAAAGATCCGGTCCAGCGCGGCGCGGTCCGTCAAGTCCGCCTCGTAAAATTCCGGCATCCGCCCGGCCAGTTCGCCCGCGCGCCGGACCGCCTCGTACTTGCTGTTGGACAGGTTGTCCACCACCACCACGTCCATCCCGGCCTGCAGGAGTTCCACGCAGGTATGGCTGCCGATATAACCCGCCCCGCCCGTGGTGAGGATTTTCATGTCTTCAGACATTCGCGAACTGGTTGCGGCGGAGCACCTGGTAGCCCCGGATCAACTCCCGGATGCCCTGCGCCAGGGACACCTGCGGCTGGAAGCCGGCGCGCTCGATTTTCTCGTTGCTGACGATGTAATTGCGCTTGTCCGGGTCTTCCCCCACCGGCGCCTCCAGGAAGGTGAAATCCGGGACTTGCTTCTGGATTTCCCGGCATAATTCCAGCTTGGACAAATTGGCGTCGCTCAGCCCCACGTTGTAGGCCTGGCCGCGCATGCCGTCGAAATTATCCAGGACATGCAGGAAGGCGCGCGCCACATCGCGCACGTGGATGTAATTGCGCTTGAAATGCGCTTCAAAGAGCACGACAAACCGGTCCGTAACCGCCCGGTAGGTGAAGTCGTTGACCAGCAAATCCAGGCGCATGCGCGGGCTGACGCCAAAAACCGTCGCCAGCCGGAGCGACACGGCCCGCCCGTCCGCCAGCAGGGCCGCCTCCAACTCGGCTTTCAGGCAGCCGTAGAGGGAAATGGGGCGCAAGGGCGTTTCCTCCGTGCAAAAAATGCCGGCCTCCCCGACCCCGTACCCGCTGTTGGTGGTGGGCGAAACGATCCGGGTATGCGCGCCGGCGTGCCGCAGCAGCATCAACACGGCGTCCAGGTTGATCGAGCGGGCTTCGAGCGGGCGCTGCGCGCAAAGCGGCGCCCCCACCAGGCAGGCCAGCGGGATGATCACATCCGCGGCGGCGGCCAGCGGCTGGATCAGCGACTCATTCCGGACATCGCCGCGGACGATTGTCAAGCGGTCGTTATGGCAGCAATCCAGCAGCGACGTCTGTTGGTAGAAAAAGTTATCCACCACCGTCACGGCATGACCGCGATCCAGCAAGGCCGGGACGAGCACCGCGCCGATGTAGCCGGCGCCGCCGGTCACGAGTATTTTTTTGGTTGAATTTATCTTACGCATGCCTTTATATATACCGTTCCAGCGCAGTTCTGTCAAATGCATATCAACGGAGTTACCATCATGATCAAGGTGAAAGTCATCGGCGCAGGCGGCTACGGCGGGGTCGGCATCATCGAGCTTTTAATGACCCATCCGGAAGCGCGTATTATCCGCCTGGCCGATGTCAACGATATCGGCGCGCCCATCAGCCGGCTGTACCCGCACCTGGACGGCCTGTGCGACCTGGTCATTACCGATGTCGCCCGGCCGGATGCGGAAAAGCCGGACGTGGTTTTCATGGCCACCCCGGATGGCGTGGGGATGCAGGCCGCGCCGGCGGCGCTGGCCGCGGGCGCGCGGGTGATTGACTACAGCGGCGATTTCCGGTTCAACACCGCGGAAGCCTACGCCGACTATGCCACGCGCATCGGGCGCAACCCGGTCCATGCCGCGCCGGAATTATTGCCGCAAGCGGTTTACGGCCTGGCGGAACTGCACCGCGCCGCCATCGGCCAAAACACGCGCGTGGTCGGCAATCCCGGCTGTTTCGCCGTAAGCTGCATCCTGGGCCTGGCCCCGGCGGTCAAAAACCGCCTGGTCAATCCCGGCCGGCTGATTTGCGACTGCAAAACCGGGGTCTCCGGCGCCGGCAAGAAGGCGGCCCCGGCCTTCCATTACCCGGCCCGCTATGAAAACATCAACGCCTACAAACTGGCCGGGCACCAGCATGTGTGTGAAATCGAGCGCGAATTGAGCCGGCTGGCGGACCGGGAGGCGCGCGTGACTTTCACCGCCCAGGTGGTCCCCATCTGCCGCGGCATCATGTCCACCCTCTACGGCGAACTGGCCGCCGGGGTCAAGCCCGCGGACATCCTGGACGCCTATCGGGAGTTTTACAAGGACAGCGTGTTCGTGCGGCTTTACGGCCCGGACGCCGCCATCGGCACCATCCATGTCCGCGGCACTAATTTCTGCAACCTGACGGTGGACGCCGACCCGCGCACCGGCACCCTGCGCATCGTCTCGCATATTGACAACCTGATGAAAGGCCAGGCCGGCTCGGCGCTGCAAAACATGAACCTGCTCTTCGGCCTGCCGGAGGACGCCGGCCTGAAAAATCCCGGACGTTATCCGTGAGGCGGAAATATCATCTGATCGGCGCCGCCGGCGCGGGCATGAATCCGCTGGCGCAACTCCTGCTGGCGGACGGCCACCATGTCAGCGGTTCCGACCGGTTTCATGACCAGGGCGCGGCCGCGCCGGCGCTGGACTTGCTCCAACGCCAGGGATTGCAACTGCATCCGCAGGATGGATCGGGCGTCGCCGCCGGCCTGGACGCCGTCGTGGCCAGCAGCGCCGTCGAGGATGACAACCCGGACATCGCCGCCGCCCGCCGCCAAAACATTCCCGTGCTGCGCCGGGCGGAACTGCTCGCCGCGCTGGCGGCGCCGCACACGGTGATCGGCATCGCCGGCACCGCCGGCAAAACCACCGTCACCGGCATGACCGGCTGGACGCTGGAGCGGTTGGGGGCCGATCCCACCGTGGTCAACGGCGGCGCCCTGCTCGACTGGCGCGGGCCGGACCGGATCGGCAATTTCCGCCGCGGCCGCTCCGACTATTGGGTGCTGGAACTGGATGAAAGCGACCGGTCCTTGCTGCGGTTTAATCCCGCCTGGGCGGTCATCACCAATGTCTCCAAGGACCATTTCGAACTGGCGGAAGTGCAGGCGCTGTTTGACCGTTTTGCCGGGCAGGTGCGCGGGGAAGTAATCGGGCGCGCGCCGGCGCCGCCGGACTTTCATCCCGCGCCCGCGGCGGGCGGCGTGCGCTTCCAGATCGACGGGGTGGAATTTCAATTGCAGACGCCGGGGCGGCACAATGCCGCCAACGCCCGGCTTTGCGCCCTGCTGTGCGCCCGCCTGGGTTACAGCCTGCCAGCCATCAGCGCCGCGCTCGCGGAATTTCGCGGCATCGAACGGCGCCTGGAATACATCGGCCGGGCCGGCGCGGTGGACATTTACGACGATTACGCCCACAACCCCGCCAAAATCACGGCAGCCTGGGAAACCATGGCTTGCAACCACCCGCGCGTGGTGGCGGTGTGGCGGCCGCACGGCTACGGGCCGTTGCGGCTGATGTGGGCGGAATTGCTGGCGACCTTCAAGGAGCTGGCCGGCACGGCCGGCGCCCCGCTCTTTCTGCTGCCGGTATTTTTCACCGGCGGCACGGCGGACCGCCGGATCGGCTCCGGGGAACTGGCGGCAGCCCTGCAAGGCGCCGGCGTCAACGCCCGCGCTGTCGCGGATTACGCCGAACTGCGCGCGGCCCTGCGGCCGGCGCTGCGGCCGGGCGACGCCCTACTCTTCATGGGCGCCCGCGATCCCGAACTCCCCCGCTTCGCGCGCGACTTCCTCGCGGAGTTCCGCGGCTTCCGCGCGCCGCGCGCGGCCGGCGCCGGATGAGTAACCCATAAAGATCACCCCGCCGACGATGCTCCACAGCACCGACACGGCGTAAACCATCAGCGACAAGGGCAGCGAGCGGGCGCTGGGCACCCCCATCGCCCCCAGCATGGTCACCGAGAGGGCTTCGCGCACCCCCAGCCCGCCGGGCGTGATGGGGATGGCGGCCAGCGACAGGATGACGGGGATCACTGCCAGGTAATCCGTAAATCCCAGGGAAATCTCCAGGCTGCGCCCCAGGCAATAGCATTGGCAGACCAGCAGGATTTGCGCCAGCAATGAGAGCAGCGATGTCCGCAAGACCAGCCCCGGCTGCCGCCGGAACATGTCAAAAACATCCAGCAGGTTGCGCAAGACCCGCGCCAGTGCCGGCCGGCGGCGCACGGCGTTGAAGACGGCCCAATGCCGGAACCGGCGGACGTTATAGATCACCAGCAGGAATGCCACGCCGCCGGCGATCATGGCCAGCATCATCAGCGCCGGCAGGTGCAGCGCCCAATGGCTTAAAAACATTTCGGCGTTGATCGCCATCATCAACAAGGCCACCAGGTAAACCATGAACATGCCGCTGACGCGGTCCACCAGCACCGTCGCCAGCGCCTCGGTCTTGCGGCAGCCGGTGGCGCGGCCGACATAGAATGCCCGCACCAGATCGCCGCCGGCCATGCCCAGCATGAATGAATTGAAAAACTGGCCGATCAGGTACACACGCAGCAAATGGTTCCAGGGGTAGTCCAGCCCGCGCGCCGCCAGGATAAGCTTCCAGCGGATCGCCCCCATCAGCAGCACCACGCCGGCCAGCCCGGCGCCGGCAGCCAGCCAGGGCCAGCGCCCCAGGCAGGCCAGCAGCACGGCGTGAAAATCCGGCAGGTCCATCCGGCGGAAGATGCAGACAATCAGCGCCACGCCCAGCGCCAGGCGCACCAGCGCGGAAACCGCCTTGCGTATGCGTTTTTTGATCATGCGCCCGCCAAAATATCGCGCAGCGTATCGCTGAATGGAATTTGCGGCCGCCACCCCGTCGCCCGCTCCAGGCGCGAAGCATCCAGCAGCGGCAGGCGGTCGGTGGGACGGAACAGCGCGGGCGCGACTTCAATGGCCGGCTGCACCCCCGCCGCCCGGCAAAGCAATTCCAAGACCGCGCGGAGCGATAATTCCCCGCCCCCGGCCACGTTGTAGGCCTGGCCCGGAACCCCGCGCTCCAGCAGCAGCCGATAGGCCCGCGCCACATCGCGCACATCCAGAAACACCCGGCGGCTGTCCAGGTTGCCGACCTGCATCACCCGCGGGCGCGTGCCGGCGGCCATCGCCCGCAACTGTGCGGCGAAGGCCGGCACGACAAAATCGCCGGACTGGCCCGGGCCGATATGGTTGCACGGCCGGGCCGCCAGCGCCGGGAGCGCATAGCGCCGGCAATACATCAGCGCCATCTGCTCGGCGGCGACTTTCGAAAGGGCGTAGGGATTGTCGGGGGCCAGCGACGCGTCCTCGCCCAGCGGACCCGCGGGCAGATTGCGTCCGTAAACCTCCGCCGAACTGATCAACAGCAGGCGGGCTTGCGGCGCCGCCCGGCGCAACGCCTCCAGCAGGTTGACCGTGCCGAGGAGGTTGACCTGGAACATGCGCGCCGGATCGCTCCAACCCAGTGGCACAAAAGCCAGGCCGGCCAGGTGAATGCAGCCTTCCGGCTGCACTTCCGCCACCAGCCGCTGCAAGGTCCCGGCATCCGCCAGATCGCCCTGATGGCAGGGCACGTCCGCGGGGAAAATTCCGGGGGGGGGCACAGCCAGATCCAGGACCACCGGCGCATGCCGATGCGCCAGTAACTCGGCGACGAGGTGCCGTCCCGCAAATCCGCACGCGCCTGTTACCAGAATACGCATAAAAACAGGGTCAGCGCCGTTCCGCTTTCACCAAGGCCAGGTCGGCATCCACCATCATGCGGACCAGGCCCTCGAAATCCACTTCCGGCTGCCATCCCAGGGTCTGCCGGGCCTTGGAACTGTCGCCCAGCAACTGGTCCACCTCCGCCGGGCGCATGAAACGCGGGTCCTGCGTCACATGCCGGCGCCAATCCAGTCCGGCATGGTCGAAGGCAATTTCCACGAATTCGCGCACCGCGTGCGTCCGGCCGGTGGCCACGACGTAATCGTCCGGGGCGGGCTGCTGCAACATCAGCCACATGGCCTTGACGTAGTCGCCGGCAAAACCCCAGTCGCGCTGCGCATCCAGGTTGCCCAGCGGCAATTTGTCGGCCAACCCCAGCTTGATGCGCGCCACGCCGTCGGTGATCTTGCGGGTGACGAATTCCCGGCCGCGGCGCGGGCTTTCATGGTTGAAGAGGATGCCAGAGACGGAGAACAAATTATAGCTTTCGCGGTAGTTGACGGTGATGTAATGGCCGTAGGCCTTGGCCACGCCGTAGGGGCTGCGGGGATAAAAGGGCGTCCGCTCGGTCTGCGGCACCTCGCGCACCCGGCCGAACATCTCGCTGCTGGAGGCCTGGTAAAACTTCGCCCCCGGACAAACCTGGCGGACGGCGTCCAGGATGCGCGTCACGCCCAGCGCGGTAAACTCGCCGGTCAGCACCGGCTGGCTCCAGGAGGCGGGCACAAACGACATGGCCGCCAGGTTGTAAATCTCGTCCGGCCGGGTATCCTCCAGGAGTTTGATCAGCGACAACTGGTCCAGCAGGTCCGCATGCCGCAATTCCAGGCGGTCCCGGATGTGGGCAATGCGCTCGAGATTATCCGTGCTGGAACGCCGGAGCATGCCGTAAACGGTGTAGCCGCGCGCCAGTAAAAAATCCGCCAGGTACGAGCCATCCTGGCCGGTGATTCCCGTGATCAAGGCTTTCATGCGTCACCCCTTTAAAAACAAAAGCTCCCCTGGCGGGGAGCTTTTGAGACCAAAGCAGCCGGCTGCGGGACTAAAAAGTCCGGGAGCGGGCCCGTTTTTTACGGCGTTTTTCACAAGGCTTGTCGAAGTAGCGATGATTGCGGATCTCCTTCATCGTGCCTTCCTTATCCATCTTTTTCTTCAGACGGCGCAAGGCCTTGTCTACGCTTTCGCCACGTTTTAATCTGATCTCAACCACGGTATGTAATCACTCTCCCTTCATGCTGCGGACGGCTGTGACCCAGCCGCCCAAAAAAACTGCCACGGCGGAAAAGGCGTCAAACGGCGGAATTGTTACAGGGATGACGGCCGGATGTCAATAAAAAAACCAGCCATGATTTATCGGGCGCATTGCGCCACAATAAATGTTACCGGACAAGGAAAAAGAAGGAGGGTCAAAA
>CAZYXU010000089.1:0-15226 GCA_964650945.1 uncultured Verrucomicrobiota bacterium
AACCAGACAATGCAGTTTATTGCCGCAAGCGCGGCAAAAACTGATTGTTCCCGTTGGACGGAATAAAAAAAGAATTGACAATGTGTTGCAGATGTGACACGTTTTAATCATGAATAAATCAGCCGTCATACATGCCAGAATAGAGCCCGAAACCAAAAATGCGGCCGAACGCGTCTTGCACAAACTTGGATTAAGACCAACGGATGCCATTCGTATTTTCTACCGGCAAATATCGCTGAGGAATGGCTTGCCTTTTTCAGTGGAAATTCCAAATGAATTGACCCGCGTCACGCTGGAGAAGAGCCGGGATGGAGAAGACATCGAGCGCCATGATACTCTGGACGACATGTTTGCGAGCTGGAAGAAATGAAACAATTCTTCCAGACAACGCAATTCTCCAAGGATGTCAAACGGATGCAAAAGCAAGGCAAGGACTTGGAGAAACTTAAAGTTGTAGTCCGGAAATTAGCGAACGACGATCCCCTCGATCCCCGCCACAGAGACCATCCGCTTTCGGGCGAATGGAAGTATTGCCGGGACTGCCACATTGAATCGGACTGGGTGCTGATTTACACCAAGACAAATGAATATCTCCGGCTGGAGCGCACGGGCACACACAGCGATCTTTTTGAATAAAAAATCGTCCACCGCTTGCAGTTTACGTTTACCCGCGGCGGGTAAAACGAAACTGAAGCGTATCGTTGGGCCGGACACAGAAGAATGGACCGAGTAAGCAAAACGACTCGAAGCAAGATCATGGCGGCGGTCCACACTCGCGACACTGGAGCGGAGAAGGCCGTTCGCTCCATCGTGCATCGCCTGGGTTTCCGGTACTCGCTAACACGGGACGACCTACCAGGAAGACCCGACCTCGTCTTGGTCAATAGGCGGAAAGTCATCTTCGTTCACGGTTGCTTCTGGCATGGGCACTCGTGCCGCTACGGCAGGCTGCCCAAGAGTCGGCTTGACTACTGGAAGCAGAAGATTGTCGTCAACAAGGCCCGTGATCGCAGGCAAGTAAATAGCTTGAGAAATGCGGGCTGGTCTGTCATGATCGTCTGGCAATGCCAACTCAAGCAGAAGGACGCGCTTGAGGCGCGAATCAAGGATTTCGTGAATGGATAAGCGGCCCATAGGAATTGACCTGTTTGCCGGTGCCGGAGGCATGTCTTTGGGGTTTGAGCAAGCCGGTTTTGATATCGCTGCCGCCGTGGAGATCGATCCGATTCATGCCGCCGTCCATCACTTCAATTTCCCAAACACCAGCGTCCTGGTACGGTCGGTAGTCGGGTTGACCGGGCAGGAGTTGCGGGAGCGGGCAGGTCTTGGCCGAAAGCCTGTGGATGTCGTTTTCGGCGGCCCGCCATGTCAAGGGTTCTCCCTCATCGGACACCGAATGCTTGACGACACTCGCAACCAACTCGTGAAGGACTTCGTTCGCCTGGTTTCCGAACTCGGGGCAAAGACTTTCGTTTTTGAGAACGTCAAGGGGCTGACGATAGGCAAACACCGTATGTTCCTCGAATCTCTGATCGAAGCATTCGGGGACTTGGGTTATCGCGTGCAGATTCCGTGGAAGGTTTTGAACGCGATGAATTACGGTATTCCGCAAGACAGACAACGCCTTTTCTTGCTCGGAGCGAAGAAGGGCGTCGCGGTTCCGGTCTACCCTGAGGAGACTAGCACAACAGAGAACGACCTGTTTGGCCGGAATGGGAAGAAACCCACGCCAACTTGTCTAGATGCCCTCGCAGACCTGCCCGACGTCGAGCAGTGGGACGAACTGATGACGTCCGATTCGGTGAAGGACGGCAATGGCGAAGTCCTTTCCGACTACTCGCGTGAGTTGCGATGCGCAAGCGATGCCGCATGGCATTTCGGCTACGTCCGAAACTGGCGGCCCGACATGCTGACTTCCAGCATGCGTACGGTACATACGGACATCTCTCGGAAACGATTCGGCGCAACGCGGGAAGGGGAAGTCGAACCGATTTCGCGATTCTTCAAACTGTCACGTAGCGGCGTCTGCAACACGCTGCGCGCAGGCACGGATTCCGCCCGCGGCGCGTTCACCAGTCCACGCCCTATCCATTTCGCCTTTCCCCGTTGTGTTACAGTGCGCGAAATGGCTCGCCTTCATGGGTATCCCGATTGGTTCCGCTTCCATGTCACGAAGTGGCACGGCGCGCGCCAAATCGGAAACTCGGTTCCCCCGCCACTTGCAAGGGCTGTTGCCGGAGCGATTATTCGGGCGCTCGGTATCCTACCAGAACGGCCTTCCCAAAGCATGGACCTCGGCCGTCCCGATCTTCTCTCGATGGATATGGGCGAGGCCGCGGAATACTGGAAGGTTCCAATCCCCATAGCGCGGCGCGACCGCAAGAACGGTTTGCACAAACGGAAACAGTCTGAGATAGAGGTGTCGGCCCACCGCCGATGAGGAGGATTTCATGAGTCGAAAGAAGCAGCCCGATAACCGCTATTCGGCATTAATCGAAAGCATATTCTGCAGTCGTTACAAAGGCGGGGCGACGGACCTGCCGTTCCCACGCGAAGAACTCACGGCAACGGCGAAGAAACTACGGATCAAATTGCCAAAGAACCTCGGTGATGCGATATACTCGATTCGTTACCGAATGGCCCTGCCAGAAGCCATTGCCAAGACTCAACCGCCCGGCAAGGAGTGGGTGATCGAAGGCCGGGGCAAATCCCTGTATGCCTTCCGCTTGGTTGCCATCAACCGTATCCTCCCGAATCCCCAACTGGCCGCCATCAAGATTCCCGATGCGACACCTGAAATCGTTTCGGCCTATGCGCTCTCGGACGAACAGGCGCTTCTGGCGAAGGTCCGCTACAATAGACTCCTAGACATCTTTCTTGGCGTTGCCGCCTATTCGCTTCAGAACCACCTGCGAACAACTGTCGCCGGATTGGGACAGGTCGAGATTGACGAAATCTATGTCGCCATCGACAAACGAGGGCGTCAATACGTCCTGCCTGTTCAGGCGAAGGGAGGCAACGATCGACTTTCTACGGTGCAAACCAGACAGGACATGGCATGCTGCGCGGAGAAGTTCCCACAACTCATCTGCCGCGCAATCTCGGCCCAGTTCGTCGAGAACGATCTGATCGCCCTGTTTGAACTCGGCGTTTCTGGGGATGACGTTCGCATTACTGAAGAACGCCACTATCGACTTGTTCCCGCCGATAAAATCACCAGAGACGACCTCCGGGCATATGATGCCTGACAGAAGAGATGGCCCAATCATCCGCTGCTGAGTACGTCGCTCCGTGTCGCCCCAGAGAGGTGACGTTGGAAATTGACGAACACTGGAAATTGAACGACGGCCGGCCGGCCGCAAGAGGTCGCGCTTCAGTCCCGAAAAAGGATTGCCGTACTGAAATCCATGCCGTCACGGATCGGGGGCACTCCGTGCTTGACATTCCCACAGGGATTTTGCACCCTGCCAATCGTGAAAGTCCGCCTTTGTTCAAGCGCAATGAGCTGTTATGGCTGACCAGACATCCGAACTTATACGGTCTGCGGGCGGCGCCCTCCTGCCCGAAACCGCGGCGTTGGCGGGCCCTGCCCCCGATCTCCTTGAACCTTCCCCGGCCCACGGGGCGCCCGCACCGCCGCCGGAGGCTTGCGCGGCGCGTGCGGAAGATCGGGAGTTTTTCCAGCGCGAATTGGCGTCGTTTGTCCCCCCAAAGATATTTGACGCGCATTGCCATTTATGGAGCGGCGAGTTCGCGGCGGGGCCGCAGGGGCGGCTGGCGCTGCCGCCCGGCTTACGGCGGGCGATGGGCCGGAATGAATACCGGTGTCTGATTGATTGCCTGCATCCCGGCCGGGAGGTGGCGGGGCATTTCATGCCGCAAATCTCACCCGGACAGGCTTTGCATGAATCGGAATGGATTGCCCGCCAGGTGGCCGGCGATCCCCGATCGCGGGGATCTTTCCTGGTCCGCCCGGACGACGATCCGGAGTGGGTGCGCGGCGAAGTGCGGCGCCTGGGGTTGAGCGGGCTCAAGTGTTATCACCTTCTGGCGAAAACAACGCCCACCTGGGAAGCGGATATTCCGGATTATCTTCCGGAACGGATCGTGGCCGTGGCCGACCAGGAACAATGGACGATCACCCTGCACATGGTCAAAGCCCGGGCCGTGGCCGATCCCTCCAATCAGCACTGGATCCGGCATTATTGCACGCGCTATCCCGGGATCCGCCTCATTCTGGCGCATGCGGCGCGCGGGTTTCAGCCGGAGCATAATTTCCGCGGCTTGCCTGCGCTGACGGGTCTGGAGAATCTTTATTTTGACAGCAGCGCCAACTGCGAGCCCATGGCGCTGGCGGCCATTATCCGCATCATGGGCGCGCGCAAATTGCTTTACGGATCGGATTTTCACGTCAGCCACTTGCGCGGTCGGTCGGTGGCGGCGGCGGATTCCTTCATCTGGCTTTATGAGAACTCCCCCGTCTGGGGAGAAAAGCATCTCCAGATTCACCCGGTCCTGGTCGGCCTGGAGCATTTACGGGCGCTGAAATGGGCCTGCTGGTCGGAGCGCCTGGACGATGACCAGGTCGCAGCTATCTTCTGGACGAATGCCGCGCGGCTATTCAGGGTGGATGGTTAACCGGTAGCATTATTACAAGTTACGTTGCTGTTAAATCCTGACTGCCGAACACTGACTGCCGAACACTGAACACTCTTAAGAAGGGCATTTTTACCATGAGCGTTAACCAACAATTATTGCGGCGGCATACGGCGTCGGCATTGATTTGCGCGGCCTGCCTGGGTCTGCTGGTCCCGGCGGCGCCGGCGGCAACCGACGCGCGCCTGCCGCTAAAAGTCGCGGTGTTCAAGCATGGGCTGGGCGGCAATGCCGTGCAGCAGTCGCTGAGCGCGGACCCGCGTTTTCACGCGGTCTTGATTGACGCCCTCACTGCCGAGGAGCTGCTGAAGCACGATGTTTTATTTGTCGGCAGCTATAACCTCGCGCAACCGGAACAGGTGCAGGCGGTCAAAACATTTACCGGCTGCGGCGGCGGATTGATTCTGAATCATGCCGCTTGCGGGCGGCAAAGTCCCAGCACACTGTTCCCGGACATCGCCGTCAAGGTTGTTGACCGGCGGGCGGACAGCGTCCTTGTCCTGAAGGACGGGCAACACCCGCTGGGCAGGGATTTGCCCGGCCAGTACCCGCATGCCTTTATTGACCATCTCTATCTGGAACCGGGCAGCGCGGGGAGCGTGGTGCTGGTTGATCGGGAAGGCTCGGCCGTGGTGGTGGCGGGCGCCGCCGGCGCGGGCCGGGTCGTTTTCAACGGTTCCCTGCCGGGCTACTGGTATGACCCCGCGGATTACCGGCAAGCGGAGCAAGCGCCCGCCGGTCCGGAGTTGCAATTGGTCGTGAACATGATCGCCTGGGCGGGCGAACGGCCTTTGACGGCTTTAGCGGCGGAAGAACTGACCGCGCGCCGGAACAAGGCGGAGGCGGATATCAAGCTGGAGGAGCTGAGCCGGCTCCTGCCGAATGCAAACTGGTTCGGTCAGGAAATGATCCGCGGCAGTTACCTGGCCATGCCGCCGGTGCACACTTTGGGCGGCCGTTACTTCATCACCTATGACGCCACCAGTTGGCGCAATCCGGCGGGCAAGGTCAACACCCAGACGCCGGCCGGCCGGGATTTTTTCATCAAGCGTTTAAAGCTGGATGTAATGCAGTTCAAGTGGCTGGGTATTACCGATATTATTTATTGGACAGATTTCACGGGCGGCCGGGTGTCCCGGGACTGGCAGATTCCGGATTTAACCCCGCCGGCCGCCGGCATTGATCCGCTCGAAGAACTGATTCGCCTGGCGACGCCGGAAGGATTGAATGTCTGGGTGGCCTGGCATCCGGTGATGAAAGCCACGGCGTTTGCGGAAAAATACGGCGCCCGGGATGAAAAGGGCGCGCTTTACAAGTACGCCAACAGCCTGAATGTTCCGGACCTCGTCAAGCCAGCCTACCTCGCGCTCTGCCGGCAGCTCATTGACGGCTATGCCAGCACCTACAAGCCCATGGGCAATTTCAAGGGGATCCTCACTTTCGATGAGCTGTGGTTCACCTATGCCGATTTTCACGGGGACGATCTGGCGGAGATAGCCGAATTCTGCCGGAGCCGGTTTGGCGAAAAATTGCCGGCGGATTTTGCCGAGCGCCTGGCGCGCGGCGTGCGCTGGTCCGATCCCGCCGATCCCTGGCGCCGGCGCTATATTCTATTCAAACAGCAGGTCGTCGCCAGTTTCCTGAAAACCCTGGTGGAGCATTGCCACCAGCAGGGGCTCCAGATGGGGATTCCCACGGTCTATTATCCCGGGCGCTGGTTTTTCGGGTTTGACAACGTGGCGCTGGCCCAGGCCGGGGCGGACTATTTGATCGGCAATTACACGAAAAACGCCTATTCCTCGTATCCCAATACCTTGCGGTGGTCGCACCACAACGACCCCTGGGGCTTGTACGACACCGCCAACCTGCGGGGCGGCCCCGGCGGATTGAAATTCACCTTCTGCGATTTGTGGCGGCTGATCATGTATGGCAACGATCCGGCGCAAGTCCGCGAGTTTGCGCGGAATATTTACAACTTGCGGCTGTTCGCCGATGCCGAGCCCCTGGAGCGGGCGGCGTTTCTGATACACGAGGAAGCCCTGGAAATGCTGGCGCCGGAACCGTCCCTGCCTTTCAACCGGGCCACCGCCCTGTTGAATGCCGCGCAGCATGAGCAGCCGGTCACTTTCATTTACAGCCGGGACACCGGGCGGTTCGGGCAATATCGCGTGCTGGTGGCGACGCCTTATGCGACGCGCGGTTTGCCGGTACAGGCGATGAATGCCTTGCGGCAATACGTGGAACAAGGCGGCATCGTGCTCTCGGTTAATGCCGATTGGAGCGTGGCGCGCGCCGATATGGCCGATGAGCAGGATCGGACGGCCGGGATGCTCGGCGTCAGTTACGGGACATCGGCGCCGCCGTCGGCCGTGGCTTTCAAGTGGCAGGATCGGGATATCCCGTTGAGCCCGGGCACGCCCCGGCGCGCGGCGGCCGCCGGCCCCGGGACGCAGGTGCTGGCCGCGTTTTCCGACGGCACGCCGGCGGTCACCGTCATGCCGCTGGGAAAAGGCAAGGTGGTGGCTTTGCATTTTGACGCCGGCGCGGAATTGTCCAAAGACATGGATGGGCCGCTGGCCGTCATGTTTAAAGGGTTGCTGCGCGACCTGGCGACACCGCCGGTGGTGTTGGCAGGCCCGGGCGCCGTCGTTCAATCCGCGCTGAAAAAAGGCCGCTGGCTGGCCGTGGCGCTCTATCCCGAACAAGCGCCGGCCGAACTGACGCTGAAGGTTGATGTGCGGGCGCTGGGCATCCCGGGCGACGAATTCCGGATGATAATGCTCGGCAAGCAGATGGAAATTACCAGGCCGGGCGATCTTTGGGGCTCAACCGGTTTCTGGACGGCAGACGATTTAAAAGCAGGCTTTCGCGTGACCATCACCGAAGATCAGAAATCCCATTTGCCTTTGCCGGAGAGCTTTGACACCAGCGACTTCAAGGATGCCCGGGAAGGCGCGTATTTCCAACGGGTCATGCAGGACCGCTGGGATAAAGCGGGCAGTCTCAAGCGCGACTATTCGCATGAAGTAGTGGTCATCGCGCCGGCCGACGAGCCGGCCATGCCTGGGGTAAATCCGACGGTTCAATGACGGTGCGGCAACCCGCACCCGCAAGGAGGGATCAGTCAATGCATAAACGCACAGCCGGCGCCATGGGCGCGGTAATTATCGCCGCCATGAGCATGGCGCAAAACGTGGCGGGGCAGGGCGTTAAAACCGCCGTGCTTGCGAAAGGCCATGGCGCGGAAGGGATCAAAGCTCTGCTGCAGAGCGAAAAATATGATGTGGCCGTCATCCCGCCGGAAGACGCTACGGGCGAAAACCTTCTGGAATATGATGTGCTGATCCTGGGCAGCGCGAGCGGGGGTTTTTCCGAAAAGTTCACGGAAGCCGTCAGGGATTATGTTGAAAACGGCGGGGGAGTCCTGATCAACCATGCCGCCTGCGGCAGCGCCGACCGGCCCGGCTCAGCCCTGTTTCCGGAAGTGTTCCGCGGCGCCGCGAAATCAACCGCGCAGCGCGATCTGGCAATCGCGAACGCCGGCAAGCATCCGATCGCCGCCGGCGTACCGGCCGGTTTTAGTTATGCTTACACCGATCATATCTGCCTTATCCCGGGGCCGGCCGGCACGGTGATTACCGGCGACCCGGCCGGCAACCCGGTCGTGGTTGCCGGCAGTTACGGGCAAGGCCGGGTGGTGGGCAATGGAACGGCGGCGGGGCTGTGGCCGGGCAACCAGGAAAAAGCGCCGGCCGGCGGGGAACGCCAGATCGTGCTGAATGCGGTCAAGTGGCTGACCGCCAGTCCGCTCAGCGCCCTGAGCCCGGCCGAGCGCGGAACACGCCAGGCGGCCGTCAGGCAGGCCCGAGAATTAAGGCGCCAGCAGGCCGTGGACAAGCTGGAACAGAAAATGACGGGATGGTTCAGCGAAGAGCTGATCAGAAGCCGATGCCTACAGCGGGAGCCGCTCGCCAGCCTGGGCGGGAAGTTCTTTATGATCGCGCGGATCGACATCAGCAATCAAGGTTATGAAAGAACCCGGCAGAATTTGCGGATGCTGAAAAATATGGGGGTGACCGACATCATTCACCTGACCATCCGGGGCAATCAGGTGTATCATCTGACCGCCGCTCCGGGCGCATTTTTGAAATTCGGCCCGACCAGCGACCCCTTGCTGATCCTGGCCAAAGCCGCCGGCCGGGAAAATATCGGGATCTGGCTGAAGTTGCAGCTTGGGGATATTCTGCCGGCCGGAGAAAACAACCAGCTTTGCGCCAGAGACGCGGCCGGCAAACCCTACCTGTATGGGAGCCAGAGATTCGGGGACTTCCTGAGCGAAGATTACCGGAAGATGCTGCATACCCTGATTGATGAATATGCCGGCAAATACAATGAATTTGGCAGCATCAAGGGCCTGTATATTGACATGCCCTTTATCGCCTATCCCGATTTTCACGGCGACGATCTTGAGTTATTTCAGACTTACTGCCGGGAGACATTCGGCGAATCCCTCCCCGGCGATATCGGCGACAAGTTGAAAATGCAGGCAAAGTGGTGCGATCTCCGGGACCCAGCCTGGCGGCGGTTTGTCCTTTTCAAGCAATGGGTGTGTGAAAAATTTGTCAGGGAGATTGCCGCATATGTCCGGGGCAAAGGCCTGGAGTTTGCCTTGCAGATTGACCCGCCGGCTTACAGCGGCGCCGGGTGGCTCTGGGCGCATAATCCCGCCCGGCTGGCCGGGCATGCCGGATGGATATTTAATTATCCCGGCTCCTGGGCGGAAGAGCCGATTTATTCCCTCCCGCAATCGATGCCCGGTTTCTTTGCGAAAAAACCATGGGGGGTATCCAATACCCATTCCCTGCGCGGTCATGCCGGCGGGATCGGATTCCCGTTCACCAGGTATTTGTACCCACTCCTGCTGGGCGAAACCGGGCGGGTCAAGGATGAAACCGTCAAGCATATCAGGAATTGCCGGGAATGGGCCGGCGGCAAAAGCCTGGCGCGCGCCGCTTTTCTGAACAACCAGAACAACCTCCTGCTGCGGCTCGGTAACGACGCTAAAACCGAATTCGCCCGGGAAACCGGGTTGCTCGAAAAACTTGCTCTCCGCCTGGACGCGGATGCCATCCTGGTCGAACGCACGGAGGCATATGCCGGCTACCGGGTGTTGATTGCCCCGGCGTTCAGCGTCGGCGGGCTGGCCGGTGAAACGATGACGGCGCTCAGCCGCTACGTTGAAAACGGCGGAATCATCATCAGCCTGAATGCGCGGTGGACAACCGCCCTTCCCGATCTGACGGGGGAAACCGATTTGACGGAAAAAATGGCCGGCGCCGGTCCCGCCATCCAAACCGCGGACGGGCGGTTGACCTTCAGGGAAAATGTCCTGGGCGCCGGGAAAATCATCACCCTGCTGGCGCCCGACATCGGCAGCCCGACCAATGACTCCCCGGCGGAGGCCGCGGCGGCGTTTGCCGATCTGGTGGCGCAATACGCCGGGCCCGAAATCACGGTGGAGAATGCCGCCGGCTCGGAAAATTCCATTAAACTGGTTACCACCCTGAGGAAGAACGACTGGGTGGCGGCTTCATTGTTGCCGGATAAATACGCCCCCGGGAAATGCATTTTGAAAATCGACATGGAAAAACTGGGGGTGCGGAAGTCCGGCTACCGGGTCCTGCTGCTGGGGCGCGACATGGAACTGGCGACCCCCGGCGATTACACCGGCGAGAAATACTGGACGGCGGGCCAGTTGCAAAAAGGATTTACGGTTTCGATCGCGAGCGACAATGACATTGACTTCAAGAAACTGCCTGATAACATCGATTTGTCGGATTATCCGCAGCGCTCCCAGGATTATATCAACCGGAACCTGAGGCCGAACTGGGACGATCCCGACCGGCGCAGTCAGCGGCAGTATGAATACGAAATCGTGGTGATTGCGCCATACGACGAGTTGACCATTGCCGGCGAAAAGATGTGACCTGAACTTTAACGAGGGCGGGCGAATTATGACATCGGCGGATTCAGATTAAAAGGAGGCGCGATGAAACCGGCAGGACGATATGCGGGCGGCTATCTTGTGCAATGGGCAGGACTGGTTATAGCCCTGGGCTGGGCGGCGGGCGGCGCGCCGGGCGCGACAAATTATGTTTCGCTCAACGGGGACGACGCGAACGACGGGACAAGCTGGGCGACGGCATTTTATTCGATCAGCAACGCGGTGGCGCGCGCGGGGAACGGCGCGGTGACGAATGTGGTCATGGTGGACACCGGCACGTACGTGCTGGCCAAGGAGGTGGCGGTCACGAGCGGGCTTGCCTTGCGGAGCCGGGCGGGGAATGGCGCGACCATCCTGGACGGTAATTATCCGGCGACAACCAACCGTTGCCTGCGCCTCAACCATACCAACGCGGTAGTGGATGGCTTTACCGTCCAGAACGGAGCGGGTCCCCTGGGAGGCGGAATCCATATTGAAATGGGCACGGTCCAGAACTGCGTGATCCAGGATAATAAGGCCGATTATCATGCAACGCCGCGGGGCGGCGGGGTTTATATTGTTAATGGCGGCAACCTCCGGAATTGCCTGGTCCAGCGTAATTATGCGACCAACGAGGGCGGCGGAATTTATGTGTACACCTTGCAGACGGTGCTGGTAGAAAATTGCACGGTGCTCTCCAATTCCGTAGGCGGCGGCCTGGTAAATGGCGGCGGCCTGTATGTTACCGGCAATAATACCGCCAGCAACGCCGTCATCCGGAACTGCCTGATCGCGGGCAATTCAGCAACACAGCGCGGAGGCGGCATCTATATGGATCGCGGCAATACCAATTTCCCGCCCAGGATCGAAAATTGCACCATCGTCAGCAACACGGTCGGCATTTACGGCGGGGGCGGGATGACTTTCGGGGGGGCGTTTAAAGGGGAGGTGGTCAACACGATCGTGTATTATAATATTGGGAGCACGGCGTCGAATGTGTCGTCCACGCTGGGAAACAACGGGTTGACGAATATCTTTGCCTATTCGTGCGTCCCCGTCAATTTCACCACTCCGTCACTGGGCACCACCACCGTGACCAACTTGAATCCAAATTTTGTTTCCCCCGAAACCGGGGATTACCGGTTACGGCCCGATTCCCCCTACATCAATTGGGGCGCCAACCAGGCATGGATGCAGGGAGCGCAGGATGTCGCCGGGCGCACGCGCATTGACCGGTTTTCGGGCATCGTGGACATCGGCGCCTACGAATATATTTCACAGGGAGCCATCCTAACCTTCCGCTGAGCATCATAATGGCGCAGGGTTGATCCGGGGCGCCGCGCTACCGGCGCCGCGCGCGTCAATCATTGCGGGCCGCGAACGAGAAGGCCAGCCCCACGGCGGCGCCGCCCAGATGCGCCAGGGAAGACACATTGCCGAAGCCGGAAATTTGCGTCATGGCTCCCAAAAATTGCAGTCCCAGCCAGGCCACGAATAACAGGGATGCCGGCAGGCTCAGCCAGCGGAATACGAAATAGAAGTGGATCAGCAAGCCCAGTTTAGCCCTGGGGAATTTCAGCGCGTAAAAAGCCACGACTCCGGAAATGCCGCCGCTGGCGCCAATACAGGGAATGGTTGAACGGGGGTCGCCCAGGATATGGAAGATGTCCCCGGCCAGCGCCGCGCACAGGATCAGCAGGAAGAACCGCCGCTTCCCCAGCCAATCTTCCACGTTGTCGCCAAATACCAGGAAAAAATACATGTTGCCAAGCAGGTGAATCAGTCCGCCGTGCAGGAAAAAGGATGTCAGGAAAGTCAATCCGCCATCCCGGCCGTATTGCGCCGGGATCAGCCCAAACCGGGCGATGGCGGTTGGTAGATCGAAAAATGCCAGCAAACTGGCGGCGGTGATTAGCGCGGCCAGCCCCCAGGTCGCCCAGGGCAGCGCGCGGATACTCCCGGCGTCGTGCTCAACCGGCATGCCCAGCAATGCCGGAATCCATTGCCACCAGGTATCCGGCGCGTTCCCGCCCCAATCGCTTTCCTCGGCTTGCTGCCGGATGGCGTCAATTTCAATCATGGCCAGTTTTTCCCGGGCGGCCGGCGGGAGCATGGTTTTTTGGTCCGCCGGTTCCGGCCGGCCGGGCAAAGCCGTGTATTCGTTGCGGTCAAACCATACGAATTGGCAAATGGTGCAAACGTCCAGGAATGCCGGTTTTTGTTCTCCGCCTGACGGGACTTCGGCCATCAGGCGGTTGCACGCGGGGCAGGCGCGTTTACGGGGGAAGCTCCCGGTCCGGGCGGATTGCCACAGGGCATTGACAACGGGGTCGAGGATTTCCCGGCGCAGCAGCGAGAGCGTGGCGGACCGCCCGTCACAGGCCGGGCACCGCCAGAAAATGCCGCGCGCCGATTTGATGCTTGTCAAGGGGACGTTGCATTGCGGGCAGATAAACATGAAAATCTTCCCCGTGCTCCAGCATCAATCCTTTAATTCCAGAGCAGCAATTTGACGCCCACCAGGGCGAGGAATACGCCGACAAAGGCCCGGAAATATTTTTGCGGCAACCTGTCCAGGAACCGCTTGGCCAGCCAGGCCCCGGCGAATGAGATCGGGATGCTGAGGATGAGCGCGGCCGCGAGATCCTCCTCGAAACGCGTCCCGCCCCACACGTAGCGCGTAACACGCGTCAGGTCGATGAAAAGGGCAATCAGCCCGGACGTGAATATATAAACTTCCTTCGGCAGATTGAACGCCGTGAGGAAAGCGCCGCGCACGGCGCCGCCCACGCCGAAGAACCCGGCAAAGAGGCCGGAAAGCGTCCCCCCGCAGATGGCGGTGGTGTGGGTTTGCGGGAGCGTCCACCGGCGTTTCATAAAAAGATAGACGACATACAGGATGAGAAAGCCCCCCAGCAGCCGCTTGAGCGGGAATGTCTGCGCCTGGAGGGACAGGGAAGCGCCCAGGAAACTGGCGGCGATGCCCGGCAGGCCGAATGCCAGAATCAGCCGCCAATCCGCGCCCCGCTTGAAGAGCAGCAGCTTCCAGACATCGCCGCACAAGTGGATGATTCCGACAAAGAGCAGCGCGACGGGCGCCGGCGTAAACAGGATCATGACCGGAATCATCACGGTGGAAGTCCCGAATCCGGTGGCGGTTCCGATCCCGGAAGCCAAAAGCGTCAACAGGCAGAGCAAGGCCGTTTGGGTCATAATCATTTCGTTGTCGATGGTGGATGCCGGCGCGGAGCGCGGCGGGATTTACAGCATGTTGGAAGTATACAAAGCCGGTTTGAGCAGAACAAGCGTTAATCGGCAATTCAATATGGACGCAACCCATGCCATCAAGGAACGCGTGGGGTGCTGCCCGGCGGGGGCCCGCGCATGGCTTTCATGTTGCGGCGGCGGGCGATAAACGCTATGATGAAAGCCATGTTTAAATTGCCACATGCCGCCCCGGAAAAAGTTTACCGCGTCGCCGAGCTCACCCGGTTAATCCGGATGGTGCTGGAGGACGAGGTCGGCGAGATCTGGGTGGAAGGCGAACTGTCCAACGTCCGCCGCCCGGCTTCCGGCCACCTGTATTTCACCATCAAGGATGCCGACGCCCAGATTGCCGCGGTGATGTTCCGGGGCAATCAGCGCGATTTACGGTTTACGCCGAAGGACGGCATGCAGGTCAAGGCCCAGGGTATGCTCACCGTCTATGAGAAGGGCGGGCAGTACCAACTGGTCATCCGCCGCATGACGCCCGGCGGGCAGGGCGCTTTGCATGCGGCGTTTGAGGCGCTGAAGGCGAAGCTGGAGCGGGAGGGTCTGTTCGACCCGGCGCGCAAGCGCCCGCTGCCGCGCCTGCCGCAGCACATCGGCATTGTCACGTCGCCCACCGGGGCGGCCATCCGGGATATCCTGAACATCCTGAACCGGCGGTATGCCAACCTGCATATCGTGCTGGCGCCGGCGCGGGTGCAGGGGGAGGGCGCGGCGGCGGAAATCGCCGCGGCGATTGACGACTTGAACGCCCTGGGCGGGCTGGATGTCCTGATTGTCGGCCGCGGCGGGGGCAGCCTGGAGGATTTGTGGTGCTTTAACGAGGAATGCGTGGCACGCGCGATCGCGCGCTCGGCCTTGCCGGTGATTTCCGCGGTCGGCCATGAGACGGATTTCACCATCAGCGATTTTACCGCCGACTTGCGGGCGCCGACGCCGTCAGCGGCCGCGGAACTGGTGGTGGGCGCCAAGGCCGAGTTCGAAGAGCGGCTGGCGCGGCTGCACCGGCAGTGTGCGCGCGCGCTGCAGGCGCAGTTGCGCGACATCCGCCAGCGCTGCGCGGCGGCGGCGGGCAGCCACGTGTTCCGCGAGCCGGGCTACCTGGCGCAGCGCCGGCGCGAGCAGTTGACGCAGTTTCGCCTGCGGGCGCGCCACAGCCTGCAAAACATCTGGCGCACGCGCCAGCAGGCGGTGGACGAGTTGAACCTGCGCCTGCAGCAAAATGCCCGCGCCTTGCGCCAGGCGCGCGGCCAGCAGGTCGAGCGGCTGGCGGCGCAATTGCGCGCCATCAATCCGCTGGCGGTCCTGGACCGCGGC
>CAZYXU010000090.1:0-14839 GCA_964650945.1 uncultured Verrucomicrobiota bacterium
GTCCGAGAGAGGCTTGACGGAATGACCGGTATTCTGTACACTGCTGTACAGATTGGAGATCCATCATGACAACCGTAACATTGACCGAATTCAGGAAACACGCGTCGGGCATGCTTACCCGAGTCGAACGCGGGGAAACATTGGTCGTTCTGCGCCATGGCCGCCCTATTGCCGAGGTCTTCCCCGCCGCGCGTGAGGATGACACGCCGCCATCCTGGAAGCAACCGGCACTGCGCCTCACGGCGAAGGGGGCAGCGCTCTCGTCGGCAATTCTGGAGGAGCGAACCCGGTGAAGGCCTATCTCGACTCCTCTTCGTTCGCAAAGCGCCTCGTTGAGGAGGAAGGCAGTGACAGAGTCGAGACCACCTGCGCCCAAGCCTCGGAACTGGGCCTCAGCGTGATCTGTGTTCCCGAAGTCGTTTCCGCACTCAATCGGAGGAAACGGGAGCACACACTCACAGCCGTTCAATATTGCGAGGCGAAGCAGCGCCTGCTTGACGATGTCCGCGATGCGGTAATCGTCAACCTCAATGCTTCGGTCATCGGGTCCGCCATCCGTATTCTGGAGACAAGTCCTGTCCGCGCCATGGATGCACTGCATGTAGCCTGTGCGCTTGAATGGGGGGCGGATTTGTTTGCATCCTCGGACGATCGGCAACTGAAGGCTGCCAAAAAGGCGGGGCTCAGAACACTACAGGTTTGATCGGCCAACCCATGGATGACCTGGAAAAATACATCGAAAAGCGGAAAAAACGTTCATCCGCCTTTGCGGACGGATTCGAGACCGGCTATGAGCAGTTCAAGATCGGAGCCATGCTCCGCACGGCCCGCGAGGAAGCCGGTCTCTCTCAAGAAGAACTTGCGGGACGTCTTCGCACGAAGAAATCAGCCATTTCCCGCATTGAGAACCACGCGGAGGATATCAGACTCTCCACGCTGGAAAAGTTTGCGGAGGCCATCGGCAAACGTTTAAGCCTGAAGATAGCCTGAGCGAACAAGCGGGTGGAACGCTACACCGCGAAGCGCGGCGAGATTACCGGTCCGCTCGCACGAAGCGTGCGTCGTCCCGCTGACGGTCAGCGCCCCTTTCTGCCAGAGATGATTAAGACATGAACCGGAATGAGATTCAGGCCAAGCTTGGTGGAGTAACATCGGCGCTTCTGCGTGAGAAAGGCTTTATCAGCCCGGTGGACGTGTTCATCCGGCTTGGTTGTCTCGATCCCAAGGATCACGAGGCATGGCGCCATGGCCGAGTGCCGAATCTTGAGGCCGCCATCCAAGGCAGCCTTGGTCGGATCAACTTCATTATGGACACGCTCCGCCGCAACAGTTTGGCGGGCGGACTGAAACCGAGTTGGACGGCATATCGGTCCTGGGGAAAGAACGGCGGGAAGGAACTGCGGTTCTCCAAGTCCGGCGCACCGCACCTTGAAGTGACGTACGCCACACACTTCGTGAAGACGCAGATCACAAAGAGGCAGAACCAAGCCTCGCACGCGACTTCGGGAACCGCGCCGGACGCGGTTTCCTCAGCGCGTGAAGGCTGACGTTGCCATAGCCGAGGCCCCGTTCACCTTAATATCTTGCCGCGGTCCGACCCCATTCCCCTGCCGGTTCACAACACCCTTGACTTACACCCGGCGCCGGCCGCCTGCTTAAACTTTGCTTGGATTTCAGCCGCGCAAGTTGTATAAATGCGGCGAATGGGAGGGTGATTTATGGAATTGATCATGCTGAAGTCGAAATTACACATGGCCGCCGTCACGGCGGTTGAGCCGGATTATCAGGGGAGTCTTACCCTGGACCAGGAATTGATGGATGCGGTAAAAATCCTGCCTTACGAAAAAATCCTCGTCTCCAACCGCTCCAACGCCAACCGCTTTGAAACTTATGCCATGCCCGCGCCGCGCCATTCGGGCGTCGTCTGCCTGAATGGGCCGGCGGCGCAGTTGGGACGTGTCGGCGACCGGCTGGTGGTGATGGCTTTTGCCGCCGTGCCGGCGGCGGAAGCCCGCCGGCACCGGCCGTTAATCCTGGTGGTGGACGAGCATAACCGGGCCGCCGGGCCGTTGCAGGAGGTCTAATCCCGTCAAATACGGGCAATCAGTGAAAGCGAGGTGCGGTCCATGCAAAAATATCTGGATCAGTTATTGCCCGCGCTGGATTGGCTGCTGCAGGAGCCGGGCTCGGATTTTGCGCGCTGGCTGACCCTGGGATTGTCGGTGCTGGCAGGGATGCTGGTGCTCTGGTTGGCCGGCCGGGGATTCCGGTTCGCGAAAAACAGCCCCTGGCTGTGCCTGGTCGTCGTGCTGCTGGCCTGGGCGATGGCGGTGGCGGCGGTGGCGGCGACGCGGGTACACCTGCCGGGGCATATTCTGACCTGGGGTTTGCTGGCGCTGATCGGCCTGGTGTTCAGCGTGGTGGTGATCTGCGGCTTGATGCAAGTCAGTTATTGGGGCGCGTTCATTCCCTGGTGCGCCAGCATGGCCGCCATGGTTGGCGTCATCCTGCTGGCGCAGGCTTCCTTCCAGTCCGTCGGCACGGGACAACGCCAGGCCGGCAGCATCCGGGAACACAAAATACAGTTGCGTGAATTCACCGGCGATTGACGGCGCGGATTCGCGTTGCCGCCCGGGGGACCGACAAGATGTTGCGCCGCGGGCCGGCCCCGGCATCAGGCGCTTTTGCGTTTAGGGATGTCGAACACCGACGCCGTTCCCGCCACCACGTCGGAACTGACGTGGTATTCCGTGTTGGCGCGCGATGGCGCCTCGTACATCAGGTCGAGCATGATGTTTTCCAGGATGGCGCGCAGGCCGCGGGCGCCGGTTTTTTTGCGGATGGCCATCCGGGCCAGGTCGCGCAGCGCATCCGGCGCGAACGACAGCTTGATTTTTTCCATGGCCATCAGTTTTTCATACTGGCGGATCATGCTGTTGCGGGGCTCGGTCAGCACCCGCACCAGCTCGGCTTCGTTCAGGGCGTCCAGGGTCGCCACCACCGGGATGCGGCCGACGAATTCGGGGATCATGCCGTAACGGATCAAATCCTCCGGCTCCACGTGGCGGATGATGTTTTCGGCCTCGCGGGCCGCCGCGCCGGCCGCGGCGTCGGCGCCAAAGCCCATGGCGCGTGCGCCGATCCGCCGGCGCACGATGTCATCCAGGCCCACAAACGCCCCGCCGCAGATAAAGAGGATGCCCTCGGTGTTGATGCGGATGAATTGCTCCTGGGGATGCTTGCGGCCGCCGTGCGCGGGCACGTTGGCGATGGTGCCCTCGAGGATTTTCAACAGCGCCTGCTGCACGCCTTCGCCGGAAACGTCGCGGGTGATGGAAACGTTTTCCGCGCGCCGGCCGATTTTGTCGATTTCGTCAATATAAATGATGCCTTTTTCGGCGCGCGCCACGTCCATGTTGGCGGCCTGGATCAGGCGCAGCAGGATGTTTTCCACATCTTCGCCGACGTAGCCGGCTTCGGTCAGCGGGGTGGCGTCGGCGATGCTGAACGGCACATCCAGCACGCGCGCCAGGGTTTGCGCCAGCAGCGTCTTGCCGCTGCCGGTGGGGCCCAGCAGCAGGATGTTGCTCTTCTGGATTTCCACGGCGGCCAGCGGGCTGGCGGCCGGGATGGCGGTGGCCTGGGTCAGGCGCTTATAGTGGTTGTAAACGGCGACGGACAAAACCTTCTTGGCCTGTTCCTGCCCGATGACGTATTCATCCAGGAAGCGCTTGATCTCCTGGGGCTTCATGATTTTAAACTTGTCCGGTTTGCCGCCGGACGCGGCCGCCGGCGCCGCGCCCGCCGGCTGCAGCATCGAGCCGCAGAGTTTGATGCAGGCGTCGCAGATGTTCACGCCGGGCCCGACCACCAGTTGCTGGACTTCCGTCTGGGGCCGGCCGCAAAATGCGCAGCCGGGAATGTTTTTCCGTGCCATGGTGCAACTCCTGATGCAGCGTCAAAACGCCAAATTATTTTTTGCCGCCGGCGACTTCCACTTCGCGGCGGCTGGTGATGACGGCATCCACCAGGCCGTAGGACTGGGCTTCCGCCGCCGACATGAAATAATCCCGATCCGTGTCGTGCGCCACCGCCTCGGCCGTCTTGCCGGTATGCTTGGCCAGGATGCCGTTGATGATATCGCGCAGCCGCAGGATTTCCCGGGCCTGGATGCTGATATCCGATGCCGTGCCCTGGGCGCCGCCCCATGGCTGGTGCATCATGATCCGCGAATTGGGCAGGGCAAAGCGTTTGCCCTTGGCGCCGGCGGCCAGCAGCACGGCGCCGAAACTGGCGGCCTGGCCGACGCAATAGGTGGCCACATCGCATTTCAAAAACTGCATGGTGTCGTAAATGGCCATGCCGGCGGTCACGGAACCGCCGGGCGAATTGATGTAAAAGCTGATCTCCTTGCCGGCGTCTTCCGCCTGCAGGAAGAGCAATTGCGCCACCACCAGGCTGCTGACTTCGTCCGAAACCTCCGTGCCCAGAAACACGATGCGGTCCTTGAGCAGCCGCGAGTAAATGTCATACGCGCGCTCGCCCCGTCCGGTCTGTTCCACCACCATCGGCACCAGCATTTGTCCCCGCTCGTTCATCGGTATTTCTCCTGTTAAATAAAGTCAGCCGCGCCCGGCGCGCAGCGTGCCGGCTCCTGGTTTATGGCGCCGCCGCCGGCGTTTCCTCCGCCGCCGGCTTGCGTCCGCCGCCCATCAGGCGGCTTAAAAATCCTTCTTCGCCGATCTTGGCGTTGGCAAGCAGGAAATCCAGGGCTTTTCGCGACAGGATGTCATGCCGCAACGCGTCGATTTCCTGGTCGTCCTGCAATTGCTTGCGCAACTGCTCCTCCGTCATCCGGTAACGCGGGGCCAGCGTCTGGATTTCACGGTCAACTTCCGCGTCTTCCACCTTGATCTGCTCCTCGCCGGCGATACGGTGGAGGATGTAACCCATCTTGATCCGGTCGGCGGCGGTGGTTTCGGCGGTTTTGCGCAATTCATCCCGGCGGGCTGCAAGCTGGTCGCGGGTCATGCCCTGCATCAGGGCGCGGCGGGCCAGGGAGGAAAAAACGCGCGCGGTTTCCTCCTGCGCCAGGGATTCGGGCAGTTCCAGCGAAGTCTTGGCCAGCAGATGCTGGACAATGTCTTCCTTCAGGCGTTCCCGATCCTGCCGCTGCAGTTCCGCCAGCAATTTTTCGCGGATTTGCGCGCGCAGTTGCGCTTCATCCGCCGCCTCAAGCTGCTTCAGCAATTCGGTATCCAACGCCGCCGGCTGCCGCGCCCGGACGTTCTTGATGCGGACGTGGTAGGAAGCGGTTTTGCCGGCCAGCCCCTGCGCCCGGAAACTGGGGGGGAAGGTAACCTCAAAGCGCTTCTCATCGCCTTTTTTCAAGCCGACGAGTTCCTTGTCGAATCCCGGCAGGAAGGCGCCCTGCTCGTTCACCATCACCATCATGTCCCGGCCCTGGTCCAGGCCGGCCGCGGCCCGGCCGATAGTGCTCAGCGGCTGGCCGTCCATTTGCGCGTCAAAATCCACCATCGCCAGGTCGTTGGGACGGACCGGCTGGTCGCCGGCGTCCTCGTATTTGGCGTAATTCTCCAGCAGGCGCTGCAGCGAACTTTCCACCATGGAGTCGGTGACTTCCAGGGGCATGGCTTTGAGAGAAATCCCCTTGTAGCGCGGCAATTTGAAGTCCGGGGCCACATCCACGGTCAGGCGGTAAACCAGCGGCCGGTCTTTTTGCAGGTCCGCGTCCAGGTTCAGCAGCATGACCGGGTCGATTTCCGCCTTTTTCAAGGCTTCCTTGTAGGAGCGCGCCACCAGCCGCTCCTGGACGTCGGCCCGGATTTCCCGGCCGTAATGGCTTTCCACCAGGCCGATGGGCGCGCGCCCCTGCCGGAAGCCGGGAATACGCGCCAACTTGGCGGAATGTTTTAAAACCTGGTTGTATTCCTCCTGCACGCGCTCGACCGGCAGTTCCACCGTCATCACCTTGCGGCAAGGGCCCTTTTTATCGACACTGACTTTCATGGGGACGCTCCTGAATAGTTAAATTTCCTTTGTAGCACAAAATTGCGCCGGGACAAAGAAAATTATCATTCATTCAGCGTCATCAGGAATTCGGCGTTGGTCTTGGTTTTTTTCAGGCGGTTGATGACCAGTTCCATGGCTTCCACCGGCTGGACGCCGGTGATGGCCCGGCGCAGAATCCAGATTTTGCTCAACTCGTCCGGGTGCAGGAGCAATTCCTCCTTGCGGGTGCCGGACTTGTCGACATTGATGGCGGGAAACACCCGTTTGTCCACCAGATGGCGGTCCAGCAGCAGTTCCATATTGCCGGTGCCCTTGAATTCCTCGAAGATCACCTCATCCATCCGGCTGCCGGTGTCCACCAGGGCGGTGGCGACGATTGTGAGGCTGCCGCCATGTTCGATGTTGCGGGCGGCGCCGAAAAAGCGCTTGGGCTTATGCAGGGCGTTGGAATCCACGCCGCCGGAAAGGATTTTGCCGCTGTGCGGCTCCATGGTGTTGTAGGCGCGCGCCAGCCGGGTGATGCTGTCGAGCAGGATCACCACATGCCGGCCGGATTCCACCATGCGCTTGGCCATCTCGATCACCATCTCCGCCACCTGGATATGCCGTTCCGGCGGCTCATCGAAGGTGGAACTCAGCACCTGGGCGGTGGTGTTGCGCTCCATGTCGGTGACTTCCTCCGGGCGTTCGTCAATCAGCAGCACAATCAAGTGGGCTTCCGGGTGGTTCGCGGAAATGCTGTTGGCGATTTTTTGCAGCAGCACGGTCTTGCCCGTGCGCGGCGGCGCGACGATCAGGCCGCGCTGGCCCATGCCGATGGGGGTGAAGATATCCATCACCCGCATGGAAATTTCCGATTGTTCGCGTTCCAGGATGAAACGCCGGTCGGGGAAAAGCGGCGTCAGGTTTTCAAACGGCACCTTGTTGCGGGATTTTTCCGGGTCCTGGCCGTTGACGCGGTCTACCCGCAGCAGGGCGAAAAAGCGTTCCTTGTCCTTGGGCGAGCGGATTTCACCATCCACGGAATCGCCGGTGCGCAGGGCGAAACGGCGGATCTGGGATGGGGAGACATAGATATCTTCCGGGCAGGGCAGGTAATTGTAGTAAGGCGAGCGCAGAAAGCCGAAATTATCCGGCAGGATTTCCAGCACGCCCTTGCCGAAGATCGTGCCGCGCACGCGGGCGTTGGCCTTGAGGATTTCGAAGATCAATTCGTGTTTGCGCAATGCGCCCAGGTCCACCAGGTGGAATTGGTCGGCCAGCGCGTTGAGTTCCGGCACGGTGTTCCGCTGCAATTCGGACAGGTTCAGGACTTGCGGCGCGGGACGTTGTTGTTCCACGGCGGCCGCGGCCGGCGCTTCTTCGCCGTTGGGGCCGTTGGGGGCGTTGGGCGCGCCGGCGCCATTTGCGCCGCTGGGACCGTTGGGAACCGCGGGATTGGCGCCGTTGGGGTTGGCGCCGCTGGCGGCGGGCGCATCCGGCGCCGCGGCAACCGCCGGCGCGCGTTCGCGCTCGCTTTCCGGCTGGTGATCGCGCGCGCCGGGGCGGTAATAGCGTTTGCTGTGGTGGCGCACCGCGTGGTAAGGCCGGCGCGGGCGGGGTTCATCCGAACTATGGTTTTTTTCTTCCATGCGTGCTTCTCCTGCTTGGTGATAAAATTAAGCCATCAGCCGTTGCAAAATCAGTTGGACCTGCCGGCGCAATGATTCCGGCGTCCCGGAATTGTAGATCACGTAATCTGCCCGGCGCATTTTTTCCGCCACCGCCATCTGCGCCGCCAGGCGCGCGCGCGCCGCCTCCGCGTCCAGCCCCCGGGCCCGCAGGCGGTCCAGTTGCAGGGCCAGCGGGGCGCCGACGCAAACGATCACTTTCCAATCCGCCGCCCAGCCCGCTTCGTACACCAGCGGGACGATCACCGCCAGCGGGCCGGCCGGCGCCTGGCGGCGGCGGTTGATTTCCAGGCGCGCCGGCGGATGCGTCAGCGTGTTCAACCGCGCCAGGCGCCGCGTGTCCGCGAAAACCAGCCGGCCCAAGGCGGCCCGGTCGATTTCGCCGTCTTCCCCGACGATGGCCGGCCCGAATTCGTCCACGACGGCGCGGAATACTTCCTGGCCGGCGCGCATCAGCGTGTGGCAGATTTCATCCGCCTCCAGCACGGCGAATCCCTGTTGCGCGAAATACCGGCCGGCCAAGGTCTTGCCGCAGGCGATGCCGCCGGTGACGCATAATTCCATGGATGATGGCTTCACGTGGTTAAAGACGGGTTGCCGGATGAGCCGTCAATGCTGCAAGGCATCCAGCCGCAATAAAATCTGCGCTGCATTCGTATTGTGAGGGTCGTGCAACAGGGCGGCTTGCGCCAGCGTCTCCGCTTCCGCCGCGGCGCCGTGCGTCAATTTATCCCGGGCCTGTCCGGCCAGTTCGTCCGCCTGCCTTTGCGCCCCGCCGGTAATCATGCGGAAGACCCGATATTTTTCATTGCCCCATAAAAACTTGAAATAGCGCCCTTGCAGGTGTTGGTATTCGAACATGCGCGCCGGCGCCCCGGCCGGCGGATTCAAGGCATCGGCAAAGTACCGCATCTGGCAGTCAATCCGCCGGTCCGTAAATTCGCCCAGCGCATACACATAATATTGTACACCCAGGCCGTCGGCCCAATCCCGCAAGTCCCGCTCGCGGCCCTTGAAGAGCAGTTCTCCGTAAGTCTGCACGCGCCGGCGGATGGCCGCGTTCTCGAATTTCGGATGCAGGACGATGGGGAATCCGCCATCCGCCAGCAGCCAGGCGCTCAAGCCGAAATTTGCCAGCACCGGGTCTTCCGTAATATTCTCCCGCAGCCAGCGCGTTAGTTCCCGCTGCTGCCGCAGATAGGCCGGCGCCGCGCCCCATTGCGCCGCGCCCCCCACCGTATGCGCCGCCTCCGCCGCCATCACCGAGATCAGCAAGGCCAGCAGCGCCGCCCGCAGCCAGCCTGACTGCCTGGCGCACCAGCCTCCCAGCCAGCCCAGCAGGGCGGCCGCGAACAATGCAAGGAAAACGTGGAAACGCATGAACAGCGCAAAGGCTGCGGCAGCGGCGATGAAATAAAAAAGCAAATGAACGATTTCAGGATCGGAACGGGGGCGGGTGGAAAACAAAATCAAGACTATGGCCCCTAAAACTGCCGGAATGATTGCAGGAAACATCATCCGTGTCAAGTCCCAATTTACAGAATTTAACGCCGGCACCCAGAGGATGCGTTGGGCAAAGGTCAATAACGCCGGTTCCGCCGGCTTTTGATTGAGAAAACGCAGCTTGGCCCAGAGCAATTCGCCGAAGTGGGTGTAGGCCTCGCCATAGGCGCCGGCCAGCGCCAATCCCGCCCCGGCCAGCGCCAGCGGCAACAGCCGGAGCGCCCAGGCCTGAGCGCTCCGCGCCGGCCAGCGGCCGCGCGCCTGCGCCCAGACGCCGGGCAGCATCCCGCATACCAGCAGGAGGGCCGGCGCCCGCCAGAACGCATGCGCGCGCAAGTAGGGGTTGGCGATGCCTGCCAGCAGCAGCGCCAGGACAATCAGCCCCCATTGCTCCGCCCGATGCCGGTTGCCGAAATATCGGCCGCCGACCATCCGGCAGTAATGCGCCGCCGCCCATAAGACGACGTAAAACTGGATCAAATCCCAACTGCACAAGGCCGCGGCCAGCAGCAGGGCCGCCAGCCCGGCGACCGCCCGGCGGGCGCCCGGGGCAGCCAGGCGCGCGGCCAGCGCGCCGGCGGCCAGGTGGGCCAGCAGCAGCGGCAGCGCGAAATTTTCATGGGAAAGCTCCTGGCCCGTGGCGCGCATGACCGCCGCCAGGCCGACGGCGTAATAGGCGCCGCCGAGCGCCGCCGCCCAACCCGACCGCAGCCACCACCAGAGCCAGAGGCATAAAAAGGGGATGCCCAGGCAAAACCAGCCGGCGGAAATCCAACGCACCCGGTCGGTCAGCGAAAGCCGCGCGGGCAGCCAGCGCGCCAGCCAGGCATACGCATACTCGGCGGCGATGGTGTAAGTCGCGCGCACATTCACACCCTCGGGCGCCTGGACCTTGCGGTCAATCCGCGGCAGACCCGCCCCGTCGAAAACCATGCGCACGTAGCGGAATTCCAGCGCGCTTTCCAGGGTGAACGGCAAATCCGCGCCGAATTTAACGAATTGCGCCTCCAGCACCGCGCGCCGGATGCCCAGGCCCAGGGAGTAAACCGCCGCCAGGCCCAGCAGCAGCAGCAGGAAATTGCGCATCGATTTGATGAAGTGCATGAAACGCCGGTGTTGGTGAACGCCGCCGGAAATCCGGGGAACGGGGCGGAGAAGCGAACAGTTGTCAGCGGCCAGTGAAAAGTTGTCAGCGCAGCGCGGACGGCAATCATCGAACAGCGAATGGTTGAACTGCTGGCCGACCGCCGGTCGCCGGCCATGAACCGTTATTAATATGCAATATCCCGCGGGAATGTGCAATTAAATAAATTGTTGACAATTAGCGGCGAAGTTCTACATTGGCGGAAGATGCAAGTTCGGGATTGGAAATTAACGGAGGTGTTGGCATGCAGAAGAAACGTAATGACCACATTGTCGTCGCCATCCACGTCACCGACCGCGTCAAACAGGCGGGCCTGGTTCAGAAGAAGTTGACGAGTTACGGGGCGAACATCAAGACCCGCATCGGCTTGCACGAAGCGAACGGCCGCGCCGCTTCACCCAACGGCATGATCATTCTGGAATTGGTTGGGACGAAAAGCCGTTGCAACCAGATCGTTGCCGCCTTGAACGGGATCACCGGCGTGGAAGCCAAGTGCCTGGTCTTCGAGCATTAATCCAGCGCTTGCGCCGCCGCCCTGTTTTTTGCCGGCCGCGCGCCGAACCGGCGGATTCCGGCGTAAAATGCGGCCAGCAGTCCCAGGAACGCCGCCGCCGTGAAGAGGTGGCGGGCGCCGGCGCCGGGGCAAACCCGGAAGCTGACCCGCATGGCCGTGTTGGGATCAACCTGCAACGACCGGCGGAACTCCAGCTTGCCGCCGCCTTCCGGGATGGTGACACGGATGCCCTGGTCCACGCCTGCCGCCGCCTCCTGCTGCCGGAGTATTTTTTCCGAGACTACGCGCAAACTGTCGTTTTCCTTGGACGAGAGTCCGGCCGGCGCGCCGGCCGGGAGGCGCGGCTGCGCCGGCGGTGGCGCCTGTTCCGCCTGGATATTTTGCGCCTGGCGGACGGCGTTGCGGCGGTCCATCAACCCCACCACCGCCTGTTGCTGGATCAGGTTATGGTACTGCACCCGCGCATCTTCGTTCAGGTCGGTCTGGCCATGCGAGTAATTGATCGCCGATTCCAGCGATTGCTTGGCCAGTTTCTGTTTGCCCTGCCGGGCGTATAACTCGCCCTGCGCCATGACGTTTTTGGCTTTATCCAGGTCCGCCTGCATCCGGCGCTGGGCGATCGCCTGGTAATCCCGGGCGTCAAAGCCGGTTGCCGGCGTGCTCCGGCCGGCAGCGACATACTCCAGGGTGCCGCCGGGCCAGAAATAAAACCGGTTGGGCAGCACATGGATGTTCCAGCGGATAGCGCTCAGCGGTAAATCCATTTGCGGCCCGTCCAACTGTTGTGCAAACCGCCGGCCGGCGGCTGCGCTTGCATACAAAAATTCCACCGTGGCCGGCTCGCCGGCTTCCACCGCTTCCAGCGGGATGCGATAGCGCCCGTCTTCCCGGGATGGGGCGGCAACCTTGCCGTTGACGAAGGCCGACCAGAGCCGGGCCTCCGGCTGGGGTAGTTTGACGGTCAGAAATCGCAAATCCCCGACATTCATCTGCATGACTACCTGGGTCAGCATCTTGCCGTCTTCCGACATCACCGAGGTCAGCCGGGTTTCGGTCACCCGGGCCGGCAGGACGGCCGCGGATTCATGGCGGATGACGGAGAGCGGCAACACATAATCCGGCTGGATGGTGCGATAACAGAGGATGGCGTCGGAAAGGTCGCCGGCGCCGAAGGTGGCGGGAATGCCGCGCGCCTCTTCGGGCTTCAATCCCGGCAAGGCGGCGGCGGGTTTGATCTGCACGCGGCCGTCGGACATAACCGTCAAGTAGCCGCCCGGGGTGTCCGTGTTGACCGGCAGCAGCGGGGTCAGCACGACTTCGCCGGCGCCCGGGTCAAATGGAATTTGATACGCGGCAACCAGGTTATAGCCATTTTCAACTTTGTTATGCAGGGTGACCTGCCAGATGCCCTTGGCAGGATCGGTTACCTGCACTTTGGCGACGTCGGCGCCGGAGACGGACAGCAGCGTGTTGGTTTGGGGCGCTTGCAGGTAAAAGACCTTGCAACCCGCGTTTTCGATCCGGTACCGGATGTAGGTCCGGCCTTTCAACATCCCCTCCGACAAATCCACCCGTTGCAGCACTTCCGGCTTGATCACCGGCGTCAATACTTCCGCCTTCAGGACGATCAGCCAATCCGGCCGCAGCAGCGAGAATGCCAGCACCCCCGGTTGTTCTATTCCCAACTCGCGGGGATTGACTTCGCTCACCCCTTCCCGCCGGATGGTGGTCAGCCGCACGCCGCGTTCGCCGGAAACCACCAGGGCGCCGCTGTGTTTGACGGCCCCGACGCATTCCACCCGCGGCGCCGTGATGGTGTCCGCGATGCCTTTTTCCATGCGGACCAGCACCAGGTTCAAATCGCGGATGCCGAGCACCGGCTTGCTGAAGTAAACAATAATCCCGCGTTCCCCATCCTTGATTTCGTCCCAATGGGTGACATCCTCGCCGGTTAAACTCTCCAGGTCGAATTCCGCCGGGATGGCCAGGCGCAGCGAGAATATGCCGGACTTAGCGACCGTCACTTTGAGTTGCGTGGCGAGCACAATCCGCTCATCGGCCACGGACAGACTGCCTTTTTCCTCCACGCGGATTTCCGGGAGCACTTGCTCGACTTTGACCGTGGCGCCGGCCGGCAATTGCTGGTAGCGGAAAGCCCGGCGGATGGGGGCGCGAGCCGGGTCGTCCTGGGCGGCGGCGACATCCGGAGCGAAGTCGGAGATGTTCATGGCGTTCAGCCCCGCCTGCGGTTCCACCAGGATTTGCACCGTCTCCGGCGCCGCCAGCGCCAGCGCGCCGCGCTGGCGTGCGGCGCCCTGCACCTGCGGCGCGCCGACGGCCGCCTGGTAGGGCAGTCCTTCGTAAGGCGTCTGCGTGGCGATCCGGAGTATGAAGGCGCCGCTGGCCGGCATCTGCAAAATCGCCTCCAGGCAGCGCGCCGCCGGATCGAAGCGCCAGGTGCTGACTCCCGGCCCGGCCACCGCGGTGACGTTCATCGGTTCGGGAACCGTCAAGACCAGCGTTTTGATTTCGCCCTGGGCAATCTGATAGCGGGCCAAGTGCGCGCCATTGACCACGCCGGGCTCGAATGTGAACAGCGAATTTACCTCGCAGAAAAACATTGTTTGTTCCTGCTCGATTTTGCGCATTTGGGGACGCCAGGTGAAACCGAGCGGGCCTTCGGGTCCGAACAGCGCCTCGATTTCCGTCCGCGGCGCGTTGGTCAGCGTCTTGCAATAAACCGCCGTGTCCGATTTGACGTCCAGTCCGCTTTCCGCCAGTTGCAATATCACGCGATTCTTCAGCCGGGGCGGCAGATTCAGGTTAATACTCCATTGCCCGTTGCTTTCCCGGATGGGCGCCTGGAAGGTCAGCTTCGCGCGATAGGTTCCCTCCCGGTGAACTTGCAGGAGGTAGCCGGCCGGGCTGCCGCTGATGGACATATAACGCGGCGAGTCAGGCTCGAATGCCGTCAGCACACAATCCGCGGCCAGCACCAGACCGGTAGTCGCGCCGGCCGCCCGGCAATCCACTTGCATGACCACCAGCGCGCTTTTTTCCATGTCGCGCCCGGTGTCCGACATGGTGATGGTTGCGTCAATGGCGTCAATGGTAAGTTGTGGAATGGCCGGCAACGCCTGCGCCGCCGCCACGCTATTTGAAGCAGGGGCGGCGCAAACCGCCAGGGCGGCCAGGCTGATGCCGGCCGCGATAATCAAACCCAGCGGCGGCGGGTGAATCATGCCGGCCTTGCTGTCCGCCGCCGGCGGAGTAGACTCTGGCGTTGGATCGAACGGCGGCAAATCGTCCCCGTTTTCCCAGGTTTGTCTGGCGCGCCGATGCCGCCCGGATTGGAGCCCGGCGCGGATCAGGAACCAGATGCCCGCCGCGGGCAACAGGACCAGGATTGCCGCCGACAGTAGAACCCGTCCGACGGCCAGTTGCGCCAGAACGGTGACGGCCAGGGTCCAGCCCAGCGCGCCGGCCAGAGCGCGGCGGGCAGATGCGCGCGGGCGGATGCATAACAGGCAGGCGGTGCCCGCCAGGCCCGCGCCCAGCAGGACCCAGAGATTGCCCGCACTGCCCAGCCAGGCTGGCGCCAGGCGGCATTCGATGAAAAGCGGCTGATCGCCCGGCAGGCACAGGTTGCGGGAGAAGCCAAGCACCTTAGGATTTTGCAGCGCGTTCAGCCAGGCTGTAACCAGGGCGGGAAGAGTGCGCGGACAGCGTTCGATGAACGCCGGCGCCAGGATCGTCACGGTCAAACCGGCCGCCAGCACGATCAGGGTCGGCCGTATCCTGCCGGTGTGCCGTCCGGCCAGCCACCCGCCCGCCAAGGCGGCGGCCAGGATCAGCCAGATGCCTGCCGGCATTGTGCGCAAGAGCGCGCGGTAGGTTTGGATCACTGCCGCCAGCACCGTGCCCAGCCCGTTCGGCGGCGCCGGCTGATCGCGCACCACGTTGCCGGTGGCGTTG
>CAZYXU010000091.1:0-14779 GCA_964650945.1 uncultured Verrucomicrobiota bacterium
ATCCTGCTGCAGGTGTTCCCGGGCGACTTGAGCGGCACGGCGTTGACCCGCCGGCCGCATTTGGAACGCTTGATGCGCCAGGCGCTCAATCATCCCAGCATTATCGCTTATGGTTGGAGCGCCGAGCGGTATGACAACACGCCGGCGCTGGTGCGGAATCTGGACCGGCTCTACAACTTTGCCAAGCGCCTGGACCCAACCCGCCTGTCGCTGGCGCGCGATGGTTCCCACCTGGTTAATGTTGGGCATGGCCGGACGGATTTCGAGGAACTGGCCTGTTGTTACCGCGGCTGTTATCCGGATAAGATGCTCCGGCGTCGGACCGGCAAGCCCGTCTTGCTGCATGAGTTGGGGTGGTTCTCGTCATATCCCAATCCGGCGTTGAAAAAGAAGTACCGCAATCTGCCGCTGCTGCCGTTCCAGATCACCCTGGCCGAGCAGGCGGCCCGGCGGCAGGGGGTGTCGCGGCGGTTGCCGGTCTTTGTCCGCAATTCCGAGCGGTTGCAGGCCATGGAACGCAAAATGGCCCTGGAAGAATTGCGCAAAGTACCGGCCATCGCCGGATTTCACCTGTGGATGGGCCATGACACCGTGTCGGGCGTGGAAGGCGTCTGGGACGATTTCGGCGAACCGAAAAATGTCTCCGCCCGAGAATTCCTGGAATACAATGGCGACACGGTTTTACTGCTGGACCAGGATTGCCGCGGACTGGCGGCCTGGGTGGCGCCGCCGGATGACCAGCCGGAGACCAATCCGCATGACATTTGCCGCGCCTGGCAGGGCCGGAATTTATGGGCGGGCGAAATCCTGAAGGCCGGCATTTTGCTTTCACATTGCGGCCCCCTCCCGATTCGCGCCGGCGTTTTGAGTTGGACCTTGACCACCCGGTCGCCGGACCGGGTGCTGGCGCAGGGCCGGCTGGCAGGTCTGCGGGCGCCATGTTTCACGGTCCGGCCGGCGGCGCGGTTGCGCATCCGCATCCCGCAATTGGCGCGGGCGGTTAAAATGACTCTGCGCCTCCGCCTGCAGGCGCCCGGCGCCGCCGCGGAAAATTCGTGGGATTTCTGGGGATTCCCGCCCGCCGCCGGCGCGCCGGCGGACACATCGGACGGGGTGTACGCATACGCCCAATCCCGGCGCCGCGATTACGGGGTTGACTTGGGAAATGCGGGCCTGGCGTATACGCCGGCCTTTTTCAATGCGTTGCCGCAATTGACCGCGCGCCGGATGATTCCGCCGGCGGCGCGGCTGGTTGTCAGCCGGAACGTCTTATCCAACGGTTTGCTGGATTACCTCGAAACCGGCGGCGCGGTCTGGCTGCTGACCGAGCGGCTGTTCCCGGAGTATTTCCACCGGTTCCGCTCGATCCCGTGGAACCAGGCGCCCTTCGGCAGTTCCGGGACGATTGTGCAAAATCACCCGTGCTTGAAAAATTTTCCGCATGAAGGTTTCTGCGATCTGCAGTTTTACGATCTGGCCCGGACCACCGCCGCCAAAAGTTTTGCGGACGGCGGCGCGGTTAATCTCGATCTCTGGCCGGGACGGATTGAGCCGATCATCCGCCCGATCGACAGTTTCATGGGCGCGCGCCGGAGCGGGCTGCTCTTCGAAGCGCGCGTCGGCCGCGGGCGGCTGCTGGTCAGCCGCTTGAACTTCGTCGATACGCCGGCGGCGCGTTTCCTGGCGGCCGAACTGGTCCGGTACATGGTGCAACCGGGCCGCCGGCCGGCGGCGATCGTGCCGGCGAAATTTCTGCGGGGATTCGTCAACATGGCCGGATAAAATTCACATACAGGAGCAAATTTCAAAACTCACGTTTTGAAAGAATTCAGAATGCAGGATTCAGAATTCAGAATGATTGCAAGCGGCGTAAAATCAGCGTGTTACGTTGTCGTGTAATTCTGACTGCCGAACACTGAACACCGAACACTGAACACTTTTGAAAGAGACTCAGGAATCAACCGAACATGCTTAAATACCAGTCTTTATATTGGCGGGCGGAAAGCACCCCGGCGGAACTGGTGCCGCTGCTGCGCAATCTTGGCGCCGAGTACCCGGTGCGCGCAGGGCGCCCCCCGGTTAGCGCCATCCAATTGCGGTTTGAAAAAATTGCGGCGCCCGGCACCTTGCGGGTGGAGCGGCGCGGGGATGAAATCTTGGTTCAATACGCCGCGCCCGCCCTGGCCGCGCGGGCGCTCGGCTGCATCTGGGCCGGGGCGGTTCATCCGGGCCGGGTGCATGCGGAGCAAACGCCCTTCAAAACACTGGGGGTCATGCCGGATTGCTCGCGCAATTCGGTGCTGACCGTGGCGCATTTCAAGCAATGGCTGCGGCGATGCGCGCTGCTGGGATACAACCAGGCAATGTTATACACCGAGGATGTTTATGAGTTGCCCGGGGAACCGTACTTTGGGTACATGCGCGGCGCCTATACGGAAGCTGAATTGCGGGAGATTGACCGCTACGCCGCCGCAATGGGCATTGAAATGGTGGCCTGCATTCAGACGCTGGGGCACATGGCGCATGTTTTTAAATGGCCGGCTTATGCCCGCATCAAGGATACCAACGGCACGCTGCTGACGCTGGTTCCGGAAACCTACGCCTTGATTGATAAAATGCTGGGGCATTGGTCAAAGGTATTCAAAAGCCGCCGGATCAACCTGGGCATGGACGAAGCCGTGGATATCGGCAAGGGGCGCGGATCGGATCGGCATGGCCCGCTCCGGCCGGCCAACGAGCTGTTTTTCAACCACCTGAAAAAAGTCGCGGCGCTTTGTCGCAAGCACGGTCTGCAACCCATGATCTGGTCCGATCTGGTTTTCTGGGTGGACACGCCCGCGCGCGGTTTCCAGGAGGCCTATTATGACGTCAATCTCAGCGCGGCGCAGGCCAAAAGCATCCGCACGCGCTTGCCGGATAATATTGAGTTGATTTACTGGGATTATACCGGCGACGTCCAGGCGCCTACCGATCCGACCCCCTATGTCCGGCGGATCGCGAAGCACCGGGCGGTGGGCCGTGAACCGGTCATGGCGTCGGGCTGCTGGGCCTGGGGGCGCTTCTGGCATGACGCGCCCAACCTGACCGAGCCGCGCGTGGCCGCCTGCGTGCAGGCCTGCCGTAAAACCGGCGTCCGGGAATTGTTGATGACGCTTTGGACGGGGATGGACGGCGTGGATCTGGATTCCGCCTGGGCGGGCCTGGCGTATTCCGCCGAACAGGCGTTTTTTAAAAAACCATCGCGCAAATTGCTCGAACAGCGTTACCGGGCGGTTTGCCATGCCGATTACCGGGCTTCCGCCGCCGGGGCGCTGGACATATTTTGGGTGCCGCCGCCCGGCCTCAGTTCCGCGAAAATCTTCTGGGATGATCCCCTGCAGTGGCTGTATTTAAGGTCCTTGCCGCGGCCGCTGCTGCGGCGGATTGCGCGTTATTACCGCGGCAAAGCGGTGAAACTGGCGCGCTGGCGCGGCGCAACGGGGGCGGGCGACATGGATTATATCCGCAACCTCGCGGAGTTCCTCGGCCGGAAAACGGAGTTGTACCTGCGGCTGCAGGCGGCCTACCGGGGCAAATCGCGCGCGCCGTTGCGGCAGGCGCGCTGCGAACTGCACGCCTTGCTCCAGGTCTTGCGCAATGTGCAAAAAACATTCCGGCGGATGTGGCTGCGGCAATTCAAGCCCTTCGGCATGGAAGTCGTGCAGGCGCGGCATGCCGGACTGGCGGCGCGCCTGACTGAATTGGATCAACGGCTGGGCGAGTTGCTGGACGGTAAAATTGACGGCATCGCGGAACTGGATGCGCCGGCCTTGCCGGCCCGGTCCAAAGGCAAACCTAAATAGAAAGCGGTTAACTGAAGACCACCGGGGGATCTATGCATTGGCGTAAACTCAAGGCGATCGTATTCGAAAGCGACGACTGGGGCGGATTGGAACGCGGGATTCCCGATCTGCGGACGCAAAAACTGTTGAAAAAAAACAAGGATATTGTCCGGGCGCTCGGCGCCAGGCCGAATGACAGCCGGCGGTATTACACCATCATGGACACGCTGGAAAGCACGGCGGACCTGGACGCCTTGTTCCAAATGCTGTTGTATTTCCGCGGCGGCGACGGCCGGCCCGCGGTTTTTACCCCGGTGTATCTGCTGGCCAGCCCGGATTACCAGGCCATCCGGGCCAACGGGTTCACAAAATATGTGGACATTGGGATTGACCGGCCGTATCCGGCGCTTTTCCGGCGTTGCGGCGACATCACCGCCAAGGCGCGCGAAGGTCTGCGGCTGGGAGTCTGGGTTCCCGAATCGCACAACACGCGCATGGCCGCCCATATTGATCCGCACAAGTGGGTGCGGCTGCTGCGCGAAAAAAAGGACCCGGCGCTGAACGCCTTTTTCAATCTGAACATGATCGGCCGCCCGTCGGAAGTTTCCACGGCGGCTTTGGGGAAGGAATTCGATTCCATGACGGTGCAAGCATTGCGCGCCTGGGTGGCCGGTGGCACGCGCTATTTTCGCAAGGCCTTCGGCTATGCCCCGCGCGCGGCCGGGTTGGCCGACGCCCGTAACTGCTGCAAGATCATGGAGGACATTGTCGCGAAAATCATGGTAGAAAACGGCGTGCAAACGATCTTCAATGGCGTCAACCGCGCCATGGGCGCCTACGACCGCAAACTGGGGTTGACCTATATCAGGCGCAATGTAAATTTCGAGCCGCTGCTGGCGCCGCGGGAGCAAATGGCGAACGCCTGGCGCGCCGCGCTCCGGGAAATCGAGCGCGTCTGGGACGCGAATCAGCCGGCCATCGTCAATACCCATCGCCTGCATTATGTCGGCATGAATCCCGCGCAAAAAACCGAAGGTTTCCGGCAGTTGGAACGCCTTTTGGACGGCATCCGCCAAAGGCATCCGGAAGCGGTTTATATGAGCAGCAATGAAGTGGGAGACTTATATCGCCAGGCCGCCATCCGCAAGCCCGTTAAGAAAAGGCCGGCAGTGGGAGCGGCAGCGCCCCGGTTAAAAGGAAGATGAAGCATGCCGCTTGACGAAAGATTGAAAATAAACCTGTCGGGCACTTGGTCGTTTGCCTTGGATCCGGACGACATCGGCTGCGCCGCAGGCTGGTATAATCGGGACGCAGATTTTGATCAACCCGTTCAAGTGCCCGGCGCCTGGCAGGCGCAAGGCATCGGCGATCACAAGCATCGGCCGGCGCCCGCGCAAAGCAAAATGCCGCCGGTGGAAATGGAGAAGGTATCCTACCGCGGGACGGGATGGTACCGCCGTGTTTTCAACATTCCGGAAAACTGGCGCGCGAAACAGGTCTGGCTGAACATGGGCGGCGCACATCCGGTGTGCGAGATCTGGATTGACGGCAAGTTCGTCCATAAACATCTCGGCAGCCAGTTGCAGTACCGCTTGAATATCACGGAATGCGTGCGCCCCGGCGGCGCGCATATCCTCACCATCCGCATTTCGGAATATCCCGGCGAGCCGAAAGGCAGAAACTACCGGAATCCGCTCAGTGGAACATTTTTGGACTGGTGCAACACGTGGAGCGGCCTTTACCGGGACGTCTGGCTGGAAGCCAAAGACGCGGTGCGCATTGACAGCGTGTCGGTCTTCCCGGATATTAAGCACAGCATCGCCAGAGTCCGGGTCGCCCTGGGCCGGACCGGCTGTAAGGCATATGCCGGCTTGCGCATCCGGGCCGCGATCAAGGGGCCGGACGGCCTGGCGGCCGGCAACGGCGAAGCCCGGGTGGATGCGGCGGATGCCCAGGCAGTCGTGGAATTGACGGTGGCCGTGCGGGATGCGCGGCTGTGGTCGCCCGACACGCCCGTTTTGTACGGCATCACCGTGACCCTCGGCGATGCCGGCGGCGGCCTGCAGGACGAGTATGCCGACCGGTTTGGCATGCGCGAATTCGGGGTGGATGGCGGCGAAATCCTGCTGAATGGCAAACCCATCTGGTTGCGCGGCTTCGGCGACCATGTGATGTTCCCGCTCACTTTGCACCCGGGGATCGATCGGCCGCAGATTGAAAAGGAACTGAAGCGCGCCCGGGAATACGGATTCAACTTCGTGCTGCATTATACGATGCCGTTCAAGGAATACCTGGATGTGGCGGATGAGGTCGGCCTGCTGGTGCAGGAAAGCCCCCTCCTGACTTCGGCCCGGTGCGGCGACCGCGAGGTTTATATGCAGCCGGCGTACCTGGAGCATTGCATCCGGCAGAACATCAATCATCCGTCCGTCATGTTCTATACTTTCACGGGCGAGGTGTATTTTCACAACGCCGGGTCGCCTTTCATCCGCGACCTGGCATGCCTGGCGCGGACCGCGCGCGCCTTGGACCCGTCACGCCTGATCAATGTGTGCGCCGGCGTGGATCGGGCCAGCGCGGAGCGCGACGACACCGATGTGCTGGAGCTGGCCGGCGGGAACACGTGCAACCCCGCCGAACTGGATGTATGCCGGAAGCCGGTGATTTTACATGAATACCGCTGGTGGTCTTCCTATCCCAACCCGCGGCTGAAAAAGAAGTACGCCCAGTCCGCCATGCGCCCGTGGTTCATCGACCACGCCGAAAAAGTGGCCAGGGAAAAGGGCTTCGAGGATCTGCTGCCGGTCTTTGTGGAGAATTCCGAAAAGCTGCAGGCGCTGGAGCGGAAGATCGGCCTGGAAAAAGCCCGGCGCGCGCAAGGGGTGCGCGGTTACGAGCTCTTCCTGGGCAAGGATACCGGCTGGGCCATTGAAGGGCTCTGGGACGATTTTGGCGATCCGAAAAACGTGTCGGCGGCGGAATTTCTCCAGACCAACGGCGAAACCGTCTTGCTGATTGACAAGGATTATTATTATCGCAACTACTGGGCCGGCGAAAAGATTACGGCGGATCTCTGGCTTTCCCACTTTGGGCACACCCCCATCCGGGATGGACGGATCGAGTGGAAACTGGTCAGCGCCGCCGGCGTGACCCTGGCGGAAGGACAATGCGCGCTGCCGGCATTTCCCTGCCATGCGACTGAAAAGATATGCCGGCTTCAGATTTTTCCCGCAAAAGTGGCTGCCTCCACCCGGGCGACTTTGCAGGTGGCGCTGGTTGCCAACACCGGCGTCTGCCGCAACAACTGGAATTTCTGGATCTTCGCTCGGGATTTGGTTGCCCGCCCGACCGGGCGCATCGCCAGAATCGGGGTCCATTCATATTATTACGACTTGGATTTCTTTGAGCTTAAAACCGCGGCCGACCCGCTGGCCGGATTCGATTGCGTGGTCACCAACACCCTGAACGGGCGTCTGCTTGACTACCTGCAGCGCGGCGGCAAAGTCCTGTTGATCGCCCAGGGGGTGTTCCCGGAATTGGCCTGCGAGTTCAAGTCGAATCTCTATAACGGATCGGCGGAAGGCAATTCCGGAACCGTCATCCGGAATCATCCGGCCCTGGGGCGTTTTCCGCATGACGGTTGGTGCGATCTGCAGTTCTACGGACTCATCGAGGACGCGCCGGTGATCAACCTGGATAAGTGGCCGGTCCGGATTGATCCGATCATCCGTTCCATCAACAACTACCAGTTGGGCATCCAGCGCGCTTATCTTTGCGAGGCGCGGGTCGGGCAGGGCGCCTTGCTGACGACGACGTTTAATTTCAAGCCATTGCGCGGGATCGGCCGGTATTACTGTGAAGTCGAGAATACGTATCTTTTTGACCAGTTGTTGCGGTATGTCATGGGGCCGGATTTCAAGCCGGCCGCGGAAGTGCCCGCCGCCTTCCTGGAAAGTCTGGCCGGCCGCCGCGCCGCGCCAACGCCCGCGGACAACACCAACCAGAACCCGGCTTATCTGGTCAACTCTGGCATCCGGTAAGACGGCCGGCGCTGATCAGGACGGCTGGGGATGGAAAATGATAACTAGCACCGCAAAAGACTATTCGCCTGCGGGACGGGGAGCCTGGGGGCATCTGCTGGCGGCCCTTGTGTTTTTAGCCCTGGCGCCGCTGGCGGCGCATTGGCTGTTTTCCGGGATGGGTTTTAATCCCACGGACGACGGCTTTACGCTGGCCTATACACGGCGAATTCTGGCCGGCCAGATTCCGCATCGCGATTTCATCATCATCCGCCCTTTTATGTCGCCGGTCCTGCATTTGCCGGCGGTGATGTTTGGCGGCGAAAATATGTACTGGATCTCCCGGCTGACGGTCTGGCTGCAAATAGCCTGGATTGCCTGGTGCGGTGTTGCCATCGTCCGCCGCCGGTGCGGCTGGCCCGAGCGCCCGTGGGATTGCCTGGCTTTGGCGGTGACCGCGATGGTGTTTTCGACCAATACCTTCCCTATCATGGCCTGGCATACGATAGACGGATTGTTTTTCCTGATGACAGGTATGTTGCTTACGACAATGTCCCGGCCCGCGTGGCGCTATGCCGGTTATTTTCTGGCCGCTTACGCTTACCTCATCAAGCAGAGCTTCGTCATGGCCGCGCCCTTGATGCTTTTGATCCTGGGCGACTGGCGCAACTGGAAGTGCTGGGCGGCAATGATCATGCCGGGTTTGGCATATGTCGCTTATCTGTCCGTCACCAATGCCCTGCCGGATGCCTTCATCCAGTTTCAGTCGCATAGTTCGCTGCAGCCGATTGCGGACCGGTTTGCCGGCCATGTCAACGGGTACATCTTCTGGGTCTATCTGGCGCTGCGTTTGATGCATGGCCGCCTGTTTGCCGGCACCGGCCGGCCGCGGCCGCGGGCCTGGCCGGTCTGGGCCGGCTGGGGCTTGATTCTGGCCATGCCGGTGGCCAATTCCATGTTCCAGCTTTACACGGGCGACTCCAGCGCGTTCAACTGGTTCTGGGCTGTCGCGGGCGTGTTGGTATTTGCCGTGGTGGAGCGCCCGGCGCCGGTGGGCCTTCAGACGACCATGGCGCTGCTGGCGCTGCTGGCGGGATGGAGCGTTTCCATCTCCGTCGGCGCGGTTTCCCCGACGCTGGCCGGCGGCTTCCTGGCCGCGGTTTTGCTGGCCCAGGGCGCGCCGCTGTTGCGTCTGCATCCGCGTATCGCTTCGCTGATGCTGGCCGCCATCGCCGCGGTGGCCGCCGTCTGCCTCTGGCATGGCCGCCAGGCGTTTGTTTACATGGAACAGCCGGCCGCCGGGTTGACGCAGCGGCTCGACAATGTTTTTCCCGGGGGCGGGAAACTGCGCACCAATCCCAACACCTACAAATTCCTTCTGGATTTACAGCGGGCCGTTAAATTGGCCGAAAACCTGGGACGCCCTTACGCCATCCTGCCGGATGTGCCGGGTTACTGGGCGGCGGCCGGGCAGCTCAACCCGTTGCCGATCGATTGGGCCAAGGATACGGAATTAAACCATCCGGCCGTCATGCGGCGGCTGCTGACGGCGATCGATGAACAGCGCGGGATGGTCACCTTCCTGGTCCAGAAATACGAGGCTTTCCCCTTGCGTTATGGTTTCAGGAGCCTGTCCGATCCGGAAAAATTCGCGGCGGCGCTGCATGTGCGCCGCCATTTCAAACAGGTGGCCGCCACCGATTGCTTTGAGTTGTATCAATGAATTCTAACCCGCGCTCAACTCCCGCCGGCCGGCTGTCCCGTTACTGGTGGGCGGTTTTGTTTTTGACGCTGACGCCGGTCCTGGTCCACCTGGCGTTTTCCTGGATGGGCTTCAATGCCGGTGACCAGGGCTTGATCCTGGCCGGCAGCCGCCGGCTTTTGCAGGGCCAATGGCCCTGGCGCGATTTCTACGCCTGGCATCCGCCGCTGCCATATCTGCTGCACCAGCCGCTGGCGGCAGTCGGCGGGGAATACGTTTTCTGGTGGGCGCGCCTGGTGGTCTGGTTTGAATTGGCCGCGGCCGCCTGGTGCGCGGCCGGACTCGTCTGCCGCCGGTGGCTGCTGGAGCCGCGCCGGCTGCTGCAGCCGCTGCTGGCCCTGACCGCCCTGGCGGTGTCCGCCCATAATTTCCCGCTCGATCTGCACCCCGCCCTGGATGCCTGGTTTTTCTGTGCCATCGGATTATACCTGGTTGACCGCGGCGGGATGACGGCGAAAACCTTCGGTTATCTGGCATTGGGGGCTGCTGTGGTTTGCCGGTTGAGTTTTGTGCTGCCCGGGGCGGCGGCGCTGCTGGTATGCGGCGACTGGCGGCGCGTGCGGTTCTGGCTCTGCCTGCTGCTGCCGGCGCTGGGCGTGGCGCTTTGGCTCGGATGGTCGGGGTTGCTGCCGGCGGCCATGGCGCAGATGGCGGCCGGCGAGGGCTGGGGGCAGGGTTTCAGATGGCTGCGGCTCCGGAGCGGCGGATTTATTCTGGCAGGCTACTTGGGGATGCGTTTTCTCCAACGGGACCCGCCATTAAACTGGCCGCGCCCGGTGGCGGTAGCGGCGGGCTGGCTATTGCTGGGGTGCTGGCCGGTCTGGCGGACTTGCCATGGTTTGGCCCAGGGAGAGTTTCATTTGGCGGCCTTCGGCCTTTTTTGGCTGGCGGCCGGCGTGTTCGCCTACCAGGCGCTGGATAACCGCCGCCGGCAGCCGGAGTCCCGCAACATCCTACTCCTGGCCCTGGCGGCGGCGGCCGCGGTTACTCCCGGCCAAACCCCTTACCCCAGTCCGGCGCTGGGCGCCGGCATGCTGCTGCTGGCAGCCACAGCCTGGCTGTTGGCCGTCGTGCGCCCGCGGGTGCGCGTCGGCCTGGCTTTACTCATGGCGGTGTTGTTGATGTCGGCCATGAGCCGCGGCCGCCTCGAACACGGCCGTTATGAACAGCCGGCGGACCGCCTGACCTGCCCGCTGGCGGCGGTGCTGCCGGGCGGCGGGGGCATCCTGGTCAATACCAATGTCTATGCCTTCCTGGCCGATTTTCAGCAAGCCCGCGAAATCGCCATGGCGACGGGGCGGCCGCTGGCGGTCATCCCCGAAATTCCCTCCTATTGGGTGCGCGCCGCGCAAACCAATGGCATGCCTGCCGATGCCCTGGTGGCGCCGCGCTATGCTTCCACCAATCTGGAGGCCATGCTGCAAGCCGAAACGCTCGCGCGCGGCACAAACATGGCCGTGCTGATGCAGAAAACTCATGGCTTGCGCCTGGATTTGGGCATGCGGCGCCTGCCCGGCCGTTGGAACAGCCAGGTGGCGCGGCATTTATCGCGCAATATGCGAAAAGTCGGCGAAAACGATGGTTTTATAGTTTATGCGCCGTCACCGGCCGGACCGGATTGAGCGGGCGGATTTGCCGGGTGGACGGCTGAACAAGCGGACGGCTGACCTGAACGGATATGATTATGGCCCGGACGGATTGTAATTGGGGTTGTATCCGGGCCGGCGCGCATTAACCTGAAACAATCTGTGAAGATTGCGCGATTAACCCGCAAGCTGTGAGTGTTAACCCGGAGGCTCTGACATGAAGATGATGTGTGCAGTGGCAGGATTGGCGATCGGCCTGGCAATATTGCCGGCCGGCAATGCAAGCGGCGGTCCGATCGAGGAGGCCACCTATGCCAAACTATTTGACCGGGCGCAGGGGCTGGTCCCGGCGTTGACGCGCGTTGAGCAGCATCCGGCGGAAGACGGCGCCTGGGAAATCCGCGGCGGCCGGCGGGTGGATTCGGCGGAGGGCGTGGCGGTGGAGGCGCAGGGCGAAAGCGTGGAACTGGTCTGGCGGGGCGCCTTCCCGCGCCCGCTGCCGCATTTGTCGCTGGAACTTGCGCTGGAACCGGAGGTGCCGGAACCGGCGCGGATGATGCTTTATGTTTGCGTGCAGGACCGGTTCAACCGCGTGGGCGATTGGATTGCCGTCGCACCGGGAGCGGGCCGGCCGGTGACCTTCGGCATCCGGCAGCCGGCCGCCGAATTTGCCGGGTTCAAGCTGGTCTTCGAAGGCAAGGCGTTGGCGGGCAAGCTGCTGAAGCTGAAAAACGTCAAATTGTCCGGTTCGTTTTCCGAAGGATACTTCCGCCATGAATTTGTTTTGCCGGACGGGGCGGTCTGGGAGGCCGTGGCGGATGTCGGCAATCTCACCACCCTTTATGTCAACGGGCGGCGCGTGGACGATGAGGGCATCATCCTGCCGCGTCCGCGCCGCGATGATCAATATGCTTATCAGGCTTTCGGCCCCCAGATGTATCACTCCAAGCGCGTGTCGTTGCAGGCTTATTTAAAGCCCGGCCAGAATGTCCTGGGGCTGTATGCGGTCCGCGCGGGCGATGTGACCGCGGCCTATCTGCGCGGTGCGGTGGTCATGGCTTCCGGCGAACGCGTTTTGCTCGACAGCGGCACGAACTGGGTCTGGTCGCGGCAGGCGCCGGCGGGTTGGGCGGGCGCTGATTTTGACGCCGCCGGCTGGCAGCCGGTGTTGGAAGGGGACATCAAGCGCGGACCGGACGATGCTGTCACCATTCTGATGAGCCGGCTGGGACTTAGCTACCGCCCGCGCGGCGTCATGCCATGGTATGACGGCTTGATTAAATTGCGCAATCCGACGGACAACAAGCTGTATTTCAATGAAAACCACCCGTTCCGGCTGGAAGTCATGCTCCCGCCGGGATTCCGGGATAAAAAGCCGGAATTGGCCTGGGAAATCAGCCGGTATGACGGGCCTGATGCTGAAAAGGGCGGAACATTTACAGAGGTGGCTGCCGGTCGAGTGGATAAATTTGAATATTCGGAGCCGGACGCAATATTACACGCGGGGGGACAGGCGGAAGGCGGTAATCCGGCGGTAGGGGGATCCCGACCTCTCGGAGAGTCGGGACCTGCCGAGCCGTCCGGACAGCTCACCGGGACGGTTCGCCCCACCAATGCGGCCGTGCCGAATCGTAGCGCCGGCTCGTTCGCCGGCGAAATCAATGCCGCGCGTCTGCCGCGCGGGATTTATGTGTTCACCAGCCGGTTGCAGGTTAATGGAAAAATCATCGAGGAACGCGAGCCGGAGGCGATGGTGGTGGCGGGCCGGACGCCGATGGAAAAAGTCGCCGGCGACAAGCTGGAGCAGGGGATGGATTTGACGCTCGAAAAGACGATTGATTTCACCGATCCGGCCGATCCGCATCCGTGGTTTGAGACGGACGCCAAGGGCCCGATTCCGCCCGGGAAATGGGGAACGAATTATTACCATACGGTGGACGCACCGCTGATTGTCGAGCGCAACGGCCTGAAATACCGGACCACCCGGCCGGTCAGCCGCGCGCAGTTTTCCTACCAGGTGGAGTTTGCGCACCCGGGAGACTGGTATCTGCTGGCGCTGGAATATCCGGACGACGCCGAGCGCTGGATCGGCGTTTCCTGCAACGCGGACCGCGCTTTGAATCATCTGCGCGACGCCGATCCCGCAGAGCAATACCAAGCTTCCTCCAAATGCGGGCCGGCCATCTGGACCGGGGGCAAATATCCGAACACCGGAAAAATGCTGGAAATGAAATGGATTTACCGGCCGGACCCGGGCGGGCAGGCCATCAACGTGATGTCCTTGATGAAGGATACGGAAGCCGCCGCCGCGCGCCTGCGGATCTACCACGTCAACGGCCGGCTGCCGGAACTCGACCCGGGTGGCCGTCCATTGGCGGAGCAGCGCCGGTTCGGCATGCTGACCGAGCGCACTTATCCCTGGGCCAACGGCATTTACAACCTGTTCAGTTCGTTTAACAGCGCTGCGGCCGGCGTGAGCGGCGATCGCGGGGCGGGGCAGGACACCAATAATGCCGTCATCGACGGTTGCGTGTATTTGCAATTGCTGGAGGATGCCGCCGGCCACTATGCGGAATACATGCGGTTTGCCGGGCAAAACCTGCACACGATGGGGTGTTATCAATATCACGACGGCAATACCGCCCCCCAGTATGCCACCGGCGACTCGCGCATCCATTACAACCCCCAGGATATGCTGGCGCGTGTTTTACAGGCCAACGACCTGATGTTTTATGCTTCGGTGGAGTTCTGCAACAATTCGCGGTCCGGCACTGGGCCGATTCTATTCCGCGCCACCCGCGGGTATGTTCCGGAAGCTTATTTCGCCTCGCGCGCGGGCGTGCTGGCCATTCCCCGCAACCCCCGGCCCCGCGGCCTGAATTTCATGCACCCCGTCGTTGAAGGGGATATGCTGGAGGTGGCCCGGCAACTGGCCCGGGACTTCCAGCACCAGCCGAATTTCCTGGGAATCAACTGGACGGCATATTTTGGCGGGGCGTGGCTGCCATCGTACCGCGGCAACACCGACGACGCCCTCGATCTCGGCTATGACGATTTTACAATTGGGCTGTTTGAGCGGGACACCGGGGTTAAGGTGGCGGGAGACGCCGCCGACCCGGAACGCTATGAAAAACGCTATCAGTTCCTGACATCGGAGAAGATGAAGCCGGCCTGGCTGGCCTGGCGGTCGCAAAAGATGGCAGAGTTTTTCGAAAAAGTGAACCAGGTCATCCGGGAAGTGCGGCCGGGGCTGGAAACGGTGGCTTCCTGCTATGTGAATCATGTGCATATCAAGGAATGGCAAAATCAGAAAATATCTTTTCAGGAGTATCTGGATCAATGGGGCTGGAATCCGGGAGCTTTCCAGGGACGGGATGGCGTCTGGTTGATGCCCTGGCTGCATTTGAATGCCCGGTACCAGCCCGCCTACCGGAGCATGGATTACGCCATGGCCTGGCAGGGCAACCATGACACGGATTTTTACCGGGCATTCGCCGGCTTGGACCGGCGGGCCTTGATGCTCGCCGCCGGCTGGATCGAGGTCGAGCGGATTGCGGCCAATTTTCCGTATCGGGGGGGGTGGCCGCGGGC
>CAZYXU010000092.1:0-14495 GCA_964650945.1 uncultured Verrucomicrobiota bacterium
ACCAGCTACAGCCTGCTGGATGGCGCCTGCCGGATTGACCAGTTGATGGACGCCGTGCAGGCGGCCGGCCAGCCGGCGGTGGCGATCACCGACCACGGCGTGATGTACGGCGTGATCGAGTTCTACAAGGAAGCCCGCGGCCGCGGCATCAAGCCGCTCATCGGCTGCGAGGTTTATGAAGCTCCCAACAACCGGCTTGACCGCAAGAGCGACGGCGCATCCTCGGCCAACTACCACCTGGTGCTGCTGGCGGCGGACGACACCGGCTACCATAACCTGATGCGCCTGGTGACGATGGCGCACCTGGAGGGATTTTACTACAAGCCGCGCATTGACCGTGAAATCCTGGCAAAATATTCCAAGGGCTTGATCGGCCTTTCCGCCTGCCTGAAAGGGCGCGTCGCCGATGACATTCTCAACGGCGGGGTGGACGCCGGTCTGAAGACGGCCGGAATTTACGGCGATATATTCGGCAAGGATAATTTTTTCCTCGAACTCCAGGATCACGGCATCCCCGAACAGCGCCAGGTGAACGCCGGGGTGCTGGAAATCGCCCGGCGCGCCGGTCTGCCGCTCGCGGCGTCCAATGACGTGCATTACCTCGAACGCGCCCATGCCGCGGCGCACGAGGTGCTGCTGTGTATCCAGACCGGCGCGGTGATGTCCGACCCCCACCGCATGCGCTACGCTTCGCCGGAATTTTACCTGAAAAACGGCGCCGCCATGGCTAAACTGTTCGGGGAAATTCCGGAGGCGCTGTCCAATACGGTGGACATCGCCCACCGCTGCAACGTGGAACTCGACTTCAAGACCTTGCACTTTCCCGTCTTCCGCCCGCCGGACGGCCTGGACCAGAAAGCTTACCTCCTGCAGCTTTGCCGCGAGGGCTTGCGCCAACGCTACCAGGTGGATAACCCGGACGAGCCCCGGGACGACCGGGAGCGGCAAATCGTCGCGCGCATGAACTATGAAATCAGCGTCATCGAATCCACCGGCTTCCTGGGCTATTTCCTGGTGGTGTGGGACTTTGTCCGGTTCGCGCGGGAAAGCAATATCCCCGTCGGCCCCGGCCGCGGCTCGGGCGCCGGCAGCCTGGTTTCCTATCTGCTGGGGATCACCGGGATCGATCCGCTGCGCTATAACCTGGTCTTTGAGCGGTTCCTCAACCCGGAACGCATCAGCCCGCCGGATTTCGACATTGATTTCTGCCAGTTCCGCCGCGGCGAGGTGATCGAATACGTCAAGCGGAAATACGGGCGCGACAATGTGGCCCAAATCATCACTTTCGGCTCGCTGGGCGCCAAAACGGTCATCCGCGACGTCGGCCGCGTCCTCCAAGTGCCCCTGCCGGATTGCGACCGGCTGGCCAAACTGGTGCCGGAAGAATTGGATATGACGCTGGAAAAGGCCATGGAAAGCAGCCTGGAATTCCGGAAGGCGTCGGAAACCGACGAGTATGCGCGCCTGATTCTGCCGCATGCCCGGGTGCTCGAAGGTCTTTACCGCCATGCCGGCGTGCACGCCGCGGGCGTGGTGATTTCCGAAAAACCGCTGGTGGACATGCTGCCGCTGACCCTGGGCAAGAGCAAGGACAAGGACGAAAGCAAGGAAGTGGTCACGCAGTACAGCAAGGACCACGTGGAAGCCCTGGGCATGCTCAAGGCCGATTTCCTGGGATTGAAAACCCTGACCGTGATCGAGGAAACCCTGGCCCTGCTCCGCCAGACCACCGGACAGGCGGTGGACATCAACGCCATCCCCATGGATGACCAGGCGACTTACGAATTGCTGCGCCGCGGCGATACGGTGGGCGTGTTCCAACTGGAAAGCAAGGGTATGCGCGATTTGGTGCGCCGGATCAGCCTCGACCGCATCGAGGACCTGATCGCCATGATCGCCCTGTACCGGCCCGGGCCGATGAACATGCTGGACGATTACGTGGACCGCAAAACCGGCAAGGTGAAGATTGTTTACGACGATCCGCTCCTGGAGCCGATCCTGGCGGAAACGTACGGCATCATGCTCTACCAGGAACAGGTGCAGCAGGCCGCCCAGAAATTGGCCGGGTACACCCTGGGACAAGGCGATATCCTCCGCCGGGCGATGGGCAAGAAAAAGCCCGAAGAAATGGAAAAGCAGCGCCAGAGTTTTATCGAAGGCTGCCAGAAAACCTGCAAAATGCCGGCCAAAAAGGCCGAGCGGATTTTTGAAAATATCGCCAAATTCGCCGGTTACGGTTTCAACAAGTCCCACAGCGCCGGCTACGGGGTGATCGCCTTCCAGACGGCCTACTTGAAAGCCCATTATCCCGAGGCCTATATGGCGGCCTTGATTTCCAGCGAGATCGGCAATACCGATAAGTTGCCGGTCTTCATAAACGAAGCGCGGGATATGGGCATTGAAATTCTGCCGCCGGACGTCAATCAGAGTCGGGTGCGTTTCATGCCGGGCGCGAAAAACATCCGGTTTGGCCTGGCGGGCGTGAAAAACGTCGGCGAAGGCGTGTCCGAATCCATCGTGGCGGAGCGTGAAAAGTCCGGCCCTTACAAGCACCTGGTGGATTTTTGTCTGCGCCTGGATCCCAAGGTGCTGAACCGCAAGGTGATGGAGACGCTGGCGCGCTGCGGCGCCTTCGATTCGCTGGGCGGCCACCGCGCCAGCCTGTTTGCCGGGATTGAGCCGGCGCTGCGCCGGGCGGCATCCACGCTCCAGGACCGGCGCACGGGCCAGGGCTCGCTGTTCGCCATGCTGGACGGCGGGCCGGCGGAGGATGCGGATGTTTTGCCGGATTGCCCCCCGTGGCCGGACAATGAGTTGCTGGCGGCGGAGAAGGAGCTTTTGGGAATCTACATGAGCGGCCATCCGCTCACGCAGTATGAGCCGCTGTTGAAACGCTACCGGCTGGCCACGGTGGCGGAATTGAGCGAACTGGAAAGCGGCACGGTGACGCGGGTGGGCGGGCTGGTGGCGGCGGTGGAGAAGAAGACCACGAAAAACAAGGAACAGATGGGCGTGGTGCGCATCGAGGACACGGAAGGCATGCTGGAAGCCGTGGCCTTCCCGGACACCTGGCGCGAATACGGCGCGCAACTGCTCCCCAATGCGGCGGTGATGGTTTGCGGCGAAATCTCACGCAACGAGCAGGCGGTTAAAATGAAAATTTACGAGGTTTACCCGCTGGAACGCGCGCCGCGCATTTTCACCGAGCGCCTCAGCCTGCATGTGCCGGCCGCCGCGTTGACGGACGATTTGCTCGGCCGGGTCCGTGCGTTGTTCAAAAGATATCCCGGCGACACCCCGGCGGTCTTTTGCCTGCAGTTTCCCAAGGGCGAGGAGGTGTTCCTGAACACCGACAGCGCCTACCGCGTGTCGGTCACCGGGGACTTGATCGCCGAACTGGAACATCTGCTGGGGCCGGAAAGCGTCTTTGTCGGCGTCATGCAGCGCGCCTGCCTGAAGGGCGACCGCCCCCCCATGAACGGCCGGCGCTACAGCCGTTAGTCAAATCCATGCAAACCATGCCGCTACATGCCGCCCGCCGCCAGGCGGAACACTTGCCGGAATTGCTGCGCCTGGTCCTGGCCGAGACGGCGGCCGCCCATCCGGCCGATCGCTTCCTGGCCGGATATTACCGCGCGCATCGCGAGTTCGGCGGACGCGATCGCCGGTTTTTTTCCGGCATGATTTTCGCCTGGTTCCGCTGGCGGGGCTGGCTGCCGGCCCCGGAGCCGTTGGCTGAAACCGGCCTGGCAGCGGCGGCGATGCTGGATGGCCTGCCGCCGCATCCGGCCCTGGATTGCCTGGCGGAACGCGCCGGTCTGCCGCCGCCGTCCGCGGCGCCGGCCGGCCGCCCCCTGGCGGAGCGTGCGGCGCAATTGCAGCAATACCTGCAACTCGCGGATTGCCCGGCGCCGGCCGCCTTGGCGCCCAAATGGACGGCGGAGTATTTGTTTTACCCCGCCGGGACGCCGCCGGCCGGGCATTTTCAGGCGTGCCTGGAGGCCTTTCAGGTCCGGCCGGCCACGTGGGTGCGCCTGGACAGCCATCCGCCGCGGGCGTCGCCGGCCTTGCCGCCCGGCGCCCGAGCGCATGCGGCACTGCCGCGGGCCGCGGCGCTGCCGAACACTTGGCCGCCGGATTATAACCCGGCCTCGGTGCAATATCTGGAAGTGCAGGACCTGGCATCCCAGGCCGTGGGGATAGTGTGCGCGCCGCAGCCAAATGAACGTTGGTGGGATGCTTGCGCGGGCGCCGGCGGGAAAACGCTGCACCTGGCTGATTTGCTGGCCGGGAGCGGCGAAGTCTGGGCCACGGACGCCCGCCCGGCCATGTTGGCAGCCCTGCAAAAACGGCGCCCGAAACACGCGCCGGCGAAAATTCATTGCCGGCCCTGGCAGGGCGGTCCCGCCGGCCGGCCGGCGGGCATGTTTGACGGGGTGCTGGTGGACGCACCCTGCTCGGGCTTGGGCACCTGGAATCGCAACCCCGATGCCCGCTGGCGCATGGATGCGTCCGCCATCCCCGCCAGCGCCGCCGCGCAAGCGCGGTTATTGCGGGCGGCTGCCGAAAAAGTCCGGCCGGGCGGCTGCCTGGTCTATGCCGTTTGCACGCTGACGGCCATGGAAACTGTGGAAGTGGCCGCGGATTTTACGGCGGACTGCCCCGATTTCGCATTGCAGCCGGTCGTTCACCCGTTGACTGGCCAGCCGACGGACGGGCGGGTATGGGTCTGGCCCTGGCAGGACGCCTGCAACGGCATGTTCATCGCGCGCTGGCGGCGTCAGTCGTAACCGGCGGCCACTTCTTCCAGCACTTGCGCCAGCACGGCTTTTTCATTGGCGTCGGTAAACCGGCGCGCCACCAGCGCGCGCGCATTGGCGGACAGGGTTTTGCAAACGACCGGATCGTCCAGCAGCAGGCTGACGCACCGGCAAAACTGGCGCGGCGTGTCGGCCAGCAGAATGCTTTCTCCGTCCCAGGAGGGAATGCCGGCGGCGCCGATGGAAGTGCTGACCACCGGCACACCCGCTGCCATGGCTTCGAGATTTTTCAGGTGAAACCCGCCGCCCATGCGGAACGGGCAGACAAACACCCGCGCCTTGGCGAGGTATGGCCGCAGGTCATCCACCGCGCCGGTGACAATGATGGCGGCGTCCCGGCGGCCCAGGTCCCGGATGTCGCGGGTGGCGCCGTAGCCGACCACGTAAAACAGCAAATCCGGGTAACGCGCTTTCAGGAGCGGCCAGACGGCGCGGGCAAACCAGCGCACGGCGTCCCGGTTGGCTTCGTTGGCATAACACCCGATAAACAGCAGGCAGCGGCCCGGCGGCGCCGGACGTTCCGGCGCCGGCAGCGGATTGATCCCCGGCGGCGCCACCGCCACCCGCAGGTTGGGGGCGTATTTCAGCAGTTCATGGCGCTCCTGGGAGGTCAGCGCGAGCACGTGATCCATGTTGCGGTACATCGCGAATTCATAGCGCCGCAGCCGGTTGAAATGCAGGCGCTTGGTGACGCCGTCATAACGCCACAGGTGCAGGCGCATGGCGCGCGCCCAGGCCGCCGTCCGGCACTCGTGGCAGGATACTATCCGCCGCACAGCGCTCAGGTAGGGGTTGCCGAAAAGGTACTGCCCCATTTCCGAGAATTCGGCGACAGCCACATGGTAACGCTCCCGGCGGACCATCGCCCCGGTCATCTCCGCCATCGCCGGCGAGGTGACGGCGCAGAACGGGTAGGGCACCGGGGAAAAAAAGTTCAGCCGCCCGCAGCCCAACGCCCCGTTGTCGGGCGCCGGCAGCAGTTCCAGGCGCCGGGTCATATCGCGCAGGCGCGCCGCCGCATCCTGCCCGGCGCCGTCCGGCGGCGCGAAGGCCAGCACGTCCACGTCGCAGCCCAGGGCGGCCATGTGGCGGATGCGGTTATAAACGATCGCGGCCCCGCTGACCCCCGTGGTTGACGGCAGGAGCTTGGATATGATTAAAACTTTCATACGACTACCAAACACCGGGGATCGGCCGGCGGCAGCCGCCGCAACGCCCATCCTGGATATGGTTGTGCAGGATATGATAACCGGCCCGGCGAATCAAGACTTTGCCGCACCCGGGGCAAACGGTGTCCTGCCCGGTGTCGCCCGGAACATTCCCGATGTAGACAAAATGGCAGCCTTGTTCACGCGCCAATTGCCGGCACTCCTGCAGGACCGCCAGGGGCGTGGGCGGAAGATTGCGCATTTTGTACGTCGGATGAAACCGCGAAAAATGCACCGGCGCATCCGGGCCAAGCTCCTTGACAATCCAGGCGGCCAGGCGGCGGACTTCGTCCGGCTGGTCGTTCAAGGCGGGAACGATCAAAACCACGATCTCGAACCAGATGCCGGCGGCGCGCAGGCGCCGCAGGGTTTCCAGCACCGGCTGCAATTCGCCGTCGCAGACCCGGCCGTAAAAATTCTGCGTGAAAGCCTTCAAGTCGATTTTCACCGCCTGTAAAAGGGGCAGCAGCGCCTGCAGCGGCGCCGCTTCCATGTAGCCGTTGCTGACCATCACGCTGCCCACGCCGCGCTCTTTGCCGGCCCGCGCGCAGTCGCGGAGGTATTCGTAAAAAACCGTCGGCTCGTTATAGGTGTACGCCAGCGTGCGGCAGCCGGCGGCTTCCGCCGCCCGGGCGATTTCCGCGGGCGCATGATATGCCGTCCGCACGTCTTCCGGCGCGGCTTGGGCGATGTCCCAATTCTGGCAGAAGCGGCAGGCGAAATTACATCCCACCGTGGCGATGGAATAGGCGCGGCTGCCTGGGTAAACGTGGAAGAATGGCTTTTTTTCTATGGGGTCCACGTTGCGCGCGCAGGCCCGCCCGTATACCAGGGAAAAATATTTCCCGCCGCGGTTTTCCCGCACCCGGCAATAGCCGCGCTGCCCGTCGGCGACCACGCAGGCCCGCGGACATAGCCGGCAGCGGATGCGGTTGTCCGCCAACGGCTCCCAATATTCCGCCGCGGCCAAGCCGGGTTCGGCGCCCGGGTCCGGTTCCGCCGCCGCCGGCCGGCCGGCTTGCCAGAGGGCGGCGGCGCCCAGGCCGCCGCCGACCCGCTCCAGGAACCGGCGGCGCGAATAAAGTTGGCGGCTGGCAATGCTGGGCATATCAAAAAATCTCCGCGGGTTGACCCCTTGCAATGACATTTTACCAGTCGGACCGTTTGCCGCAAGGTTATAAACTCGCGCCGCCGCCCGGGGCGGCTTGCGCCGCATTCCAGCGCTCCAGGATATCCGGGTGGTCGGACAGCATGCGCGCCAGCCGTCCGGCCGGGCGCAAAGGCTCCAGGTTAAATAACGCGCCTTTGGCCAGGAACCCCGCGAATGCCGCATGATCGCCGCAGAGCTCCAAGGCATGCCGGTCGGCCAGCCGCTCATCCCAGCGCGCGATGGCGTTGTCGAGCGGCATCCACGCCAGGGCCATCACCCGTCCCGCCAGGATGATCAACACCAGGCAGCGCATGCTCGGGATGCGCGCCGCGCCCCCGGCGCGCCGCCGCCAGGCATAGGCCAGGCCGAAGACGGCCAGCAACTGCGCGAGCGCGCTGGTCTTGCGCAAGGCCATGAAAAACAGCTCATGCCGGTAATGGCCGAGCTCATGCGCAATGGCCATGGCCGCCTCCGCCGGGGTAAAACGCGCGATGAAGGTGTCGGTGAAAACCGCGTACCGCGCCGCCGCCCGGCCGCCCAGGCAGGCGTTGACGGCGTTGTCGCGCCGGCTGGCGTCGGAGACCATGATCGGCATGGCCGCGCCGTCGCGTTGCAGAATCCGCCCGACGGCGTCGCGATAGGCGCCGGCGGGCAGCGGCGTGAGTTCTTCCACCGGGTCGCGCGCCGCGAACGGGATCAATTCCGGGAGCGCGTTAAACAGCAAAAACAATGCCAGCGGCGCCGCCAGCCACCACCGGCGCGGAAAAATGTCCAGCAGGCAGTAAATGATCACGCCCTGGGCGATGAACAGGAAGAGGGCGGACGCCAGGCGCATCAGCCAGATGCCCAGCAGCGCGCCGGGTGTCAAGGCCGTCATGCCGAATGCCAGCGCATGCCGGTACAGTGCCCAGAGAAACGGCTTGTCCAGCAGAAAAACCCCGAGTTCCAGCAGCGCCAGCATCCCGATCACGGCCGGCAGACCGCGGGGGCCGGCGGCCGGTTGCCTGCGGTCTTTTTCCGGGCGCAGGCCCCGGTAGGCCAGCGCCAGGCCGGCGATGATGGTGAGGAGGGCGGCCAGGCGCGCCGGCATTGCCGGCCGGTCAAATGCCTCCGCCCGCGCCGCGTCCTGATCGGTCCACCATCCGTGCATCGCCGCGGGCGGCGGGGTCGCCGGCGGTCCCCAGGTATGGCCGGCCGGATCGGGAATGCCGCGAAATGGCGCCAGTTGCGCGGCGATGCCCAATGCCAGCAATGCGGCCAGGATGGCGGTCGGCAGGTCTCTTTTCATGATCTTCCCCTGCGGGTGATAACCGGCGAATTAAGACCAACATCTTAACATTGCCGGCGTGGATTCTCAAGGCGGATTCTCATGGCGGAATTTGCTTGTTTTCATCCGGCCGGATTTTATACTCGCCACTGTCTGTGAGGAATTTCATTCCCATTCCGGAGTAGGGGTCGGACCATTGGAGAAATATTATGCGCGATCGAACTAAATCAGCGATGGGCCTGCTGGCGGCGATAAGCGCCTGGGCTATCTTGGCCGGCGGCGTGCGGGCCGCCGACATGAGCGTCCAGGTGCGCGAGGCGCAATTGCGCGCCACGCCGTCCTTCCTGGGAAAATTGACGGGCGCCGGCGCCTATGGCGACCGGGTGGCGGTCCAGGAGACCCGGGGCGACTGGCGCAAGGTGCAACTGCCGTCCGGCCAGTCCGGCTGGATGCATGCTTCCGCCCTCACCTCCAAGAAAGTGGTGCTGCAGGCCGACGCCCCGACGGCGCAAGCCGCGGCCTCCGGCGATGAGCTGGCGTTGGCCGGCAAGGGGTTCAATTCCGACGTGGAAGCGGAATTCAAGCGGCGCAACCGCGACGTGGATTTTACCTGGGTTGACCGGATGGAGAAAATCCGCGTGAATCCGGATCAGATGCAGGCATTCCTCCAGGCCGGCGGCGTGCAACCCGCGGCGGGAGGCGTCCAATGAAATATTTTAACGGATTACTGGCCGGCGCGGCGGGTCTGGCGCTGGCGGTCGGCGCCGGCGGGTGCAGCACCACCATGGACGCGCTTTCATCGGTGGGCACGGCGGTGGGCGAAGCCTCTGGCGCCATCACGCCGGAACAGGGCGAATCCATCCGCAAGTCCGCTTCCGCCGTGGGTAAGACCTTTGAGGACATTACGCCGGAGCAGGAATATTACATCGGCCGCACGGTGGCCGCCACCATCCTCAGCGCCTACAAACCCTATCCCCAATTGGCCGCGGACGATTATCCCAACCTGCTGGGGCAGACGCTGGCGCGTTTTTCCGACAAGCCGGAAACCTTTGGCGGCTATCACTTCCTGATCATGGAAACGGAGGAAGTCAATGCCTTTGCGGCGCCCGGCGGCCTGGTCATGATCTCGCGCGGCATGCTGCGCTGCTGCAAAAGCGAGGAAGCGCTGGCGGCGGTGCTGGCGCATGAAATCGGGCACGTGCAAAACCAGCACGGCCTCCAGGCCATCAAGAAAGGCCGGCTGACCTCGGCGCTGGCCATCCTGGCCGTGGAGGGCGCCAAGTCGTTCGGCGGCGAGCAACTCTCGGAATTGACCCGGACTTTTGAAGGCACGATCTCGGACATCACGACCACGCTGATGAACAGCGGGTATTCCCGCGCGTTCGAGCGCCAGGCGGATCAGGCGGCCGTGGAAATCTTAAAGCGCAGCGGCTACAACCCGCACGCGCTGGTGGAAATGCTCACGGAGATGAAAAAACATCTCAAGCCGGACGGGCGCGATTTTGCCAGGACGCACCCATCGCCCGAATCCCGCATCGCCGATATCCGCAAACTGATCGGCGGCTTCCAGGCGCCGCCCGCCTCGCCCGCGCGTCAGGCGCGGTTCACGCAATTCCTGGCGTCGGTGAAATAACCGGCGTCATTGCACGCCGCGATCCACCATGGCTTGGACGATCTTCTCCAGCGCCAGGCAATAGGCGGCCTGGCGCAGCGAAATTTTACGGCTGGCCGCGAAATCGTGCACCCGGCCGTAGGCCGACCGCAGGCGGGTGAAGAGCCGGGTATTGACGTCTTCTTCCTCCCAGTAGAATCCTTCGCGGTTCTGCACCCATTCGAAATAGGAGACAATCACGCCGCCGGCGTTGGCCAGGATGTCGGGCACCACGGTGATCCCCTTGCGGGCGAGAATGTCGTCGGCTTCCGGAGTCGTCGGGCCGTTGGCGCCCTCGGTGATCAGCCGGGCGCGGATGGCGCCGGCGTTATCCGCGGTAATGGCCATTTCCTTGGCGCAAGGCAGCAGCACGTCGCAATCGCAGGTGATCAGTTCATCCATCTCGATGGCCTTGCCGCCGGTGTAGCCGTGAATGCCGCCCGTGCGGTCGCGCAGCTTGACCATTTCCGGGACATTCAATCCGTCGGGATTGTAAACGGCGCCGGTAATGTCGCTGATGCCCACCACCTTGATGCCGCGCTCGAACAAATCCAGGGCGGCATGGGAACCGACATTGCCGAAGCCCTGCACCGCCACCCGGTAGTTTTTCAAGCCCAGCTCGCGCACGGCTTCCAGCATGGTGCAGACCACGCCGCGGCCGGTGGCTTCCTTGCGGCCCAGCGAACCGCCCAGGGCGATGGGTTTCCCCGTGACCACGCCGCGGGCCACATCGCGGTATTTGCGGTACTCGTCGTAAATCCAGGCCATTTCCCGCGCGCCGGTGCCCATGTCCGGCGCCGGAATGTCAATGTTCGGGCCGATGTCGTTCACCAGGCGCGAGGTGTATTTGCGCACCAGGCGTTCCAGTTCGGTGATGGTCAGCGTCTTGGGGTCCACGGCGATGCCGCCCTTGGCGCCGCCGTAGGGGATGCCCACGAGCGAGGTTTTCAGGCTCATCCATAACGCCAGGGCCTTGACTTCATCCAGGTCCACGTCGGGATGGAACCGGATGCCGCCCTTGTAACAACCCAGCACGTCGCTGTGCTGGATGCGGTAGCAATTGAAGACGCGCATGCCGCCCTGGTCCAATTGCACGGTGGCGCGGAACATGATGACCTTGTCCGGGATGCGCAGGCGTTGGAGCAATTCCATGCCGTGAAAGCGTTTTTCAAAATCAAGGAAATCGGCGGTGCGATCCACGAGGCTCATTGCGTTATCGAGCACGGATGCCATGTCATAACCTCCCAGGGTGCATTTATTTGTTGTTTACTTACATGCAACCTTTATCATATTGTCCGGGATTCGGCAAGGGAAAACCCGGCGGGGCGCTACAGGTCCGCGTCTTTTGCGCCGGGTGGGGCGAACCGCCCCTGGTGAGCCGCGGGCATGACGCAGACGCGGGAGGCTCTATGCAAATCGGCGAATTGCGCGAGAAACTGAAAAAAATGCAGCAGCCCGATGTCCGGCGCTTCCACGCTTTGATGGCGCGGCGCATCCGGACCATCCTGATGGTCTCCACGCAATATGAAGCCTTCAGCCTGGCGTGGGACGGCAGTTTGACGGAAGACATTTACGGTTCCTATTCGCTGCTGCACCTGCAAAATCTGCCGCAAATCACCACCGTTACCTCCGGCCGCGAAGCCCTCGACACCCTCGGCCGGGAGAAGTTCGACCTGGTGCTGGTTTCCTCCAACCTGGCGGACATGCCGCTCCCCGAGTTCGGCCGGACGGTGAAGGCGGCCCACCCGGATTTGCCGGTGGTGATGCTGGTGTTTGCCCTGGGCGATACGCCGGATGCCTGGCATAACTGCATCTGTCCGGGGATCGATTATGTTTTTTGCTGGCAGGGCAACGCCAAGGTGCTGTTTTCCATCATCAAGCTGGTGGAGGACTCGCTCAACGTGGAGCGGGATACCCGTATCGTGCGCATCGGCGTCCTGCTGGCGGTGGAAGATTCCATCAAGCAATACTCCTTTTTTTTGCCGCATTTGTACACCCTGCTGATGAAGCAGGCGTTCGCCCTGGTGCCCTATGGCGTGGATGAAAACGAGCGCCAGTTGCGCACCCGCACCCGGCCCAAACTCCTGCTGGCGCGCAATTTCGATGAAGCGGCGCAAGTCGTGGAACGCTATGGCGCATTCCTGCACGGCGTCATTTCCGATCTCGAAATCGGCGCCGGGGAGCGCGCCGGACCGCGCGCCGCCCTGACTTTCCTGCGCAACCTGCAAAACAACATGCCCGGCGTGCCGCTGCTGCTGATGTCGGCGGACGATGCCGCGCCGGCGGCGGCGCGCGAGCTGGGCATCCGGTTTGTCAGCAAACGCTCGCCGCGCTTCATGCGCGATCTCGAGGACTTCTTTTTCAGCGAGCTGGGCTTTGGCGACTTCCTCTTCCGGGACGCCGCCGGCCGGGAAATTGCCCGGGCGCGCACGCTGCACGATTTCGAGCAAACCCTGCGGCGGATGCCGGAGGAAAGCGTGGATTTCCATTCCCGGCGCAACCATTTCTCGCATTGGCTGCTGGCCCAGGGCGAGGCGGGCTTGGCGGAAATCCTGCGCCCCTTGCAGGCCGCCGACTTCGACTCCATCACCGCCATGCGCGATTTCCTGTGCGAGGCGGTGGCCCGGGCCAGGTGCGACAAGCACCGCGGCATTGTCACCGATTTCCGCGCCGAGGACTTCGACCCGGAATACATGTTCCTGATGACCGGCCGGGGCGGCCTGGGCGGCAAGGCCCGGGGCCTGGCCTTCATGCTGAATGTCCTGTATCGTTCCCGTGAAACGCCCCAGCTCGCCGGCGTGGAAATCAAGCTGCCGCGCACCCTGATCGTTACCACGGATGCCTTTGATGAATTCATGGAGCAAAACGGCCTGGAATCCTTCGTGGGCGAATGCCGGGACGACGGCGAATTGCGCGCGCGCTTTTGCCGGGCCCGGCTGCCGGAAAGCCTTTGCCAGAAGCTGCGGGCCTATGCCGCGCGCGTGCGCGTGCCCCTGGCGGTGCGCTCCTCCAGCCACCTGGAGGATTCCTGCAACCAGCCCTTCGCCGGCTTGTATGAAACCTACATGCTGCCCAACAGCCATCCCGACGAGCAGGCCCGCTTCGATCAGCTCTGCCAGGCGGTCAAGCTGGTGTATGCCTCCGCCTTCACCACGGCCATCAAGAACTATTTTCAGACGCTCAACCTGAACATGGAAGAGGAGAAAATGGCGGTGATTGTCCAGGAAATCGTGGGCCGGCGCCACGGCAACCTGTTCTATCCGACCGTTTCCGGCGTGGCGCAGTCGTTTAATTACTACCCGTTCGCCCGCATGGCGCCCGCCGATGGCCTGGCTTCCGTGGCCCTGGGATTCGGCAAGATCGTGGTGGAAGGCGGCGACGTCCTGCGCTTCAGCCCCCGGCATCCGACCCTGCTGCCCCAGGCCGGCGCCGTCGCGGAAATGCTGCAAAATTCGCAGAAGCATTTTTACGCGCTGGACCTGGACGACACGGCGCCGGACTTGCGCGCCGACCAGTCGTCCAACCTCCACGCGTTCGACCTGGAGCGCGCCGAGCGGGACCTGACCCTGCACCCCGTGGGCAGCGTCATCTCCGCCGAGGATGACCGCGTGGTGGACGATCTCGCGGCGGCCGGGCCGCGCATCGTCAGCTTCGCCCCCATCCTGAAACGCCGCCTGTTTCCCTTGTGCGATGTGCTCAACGCGCTGCTGCAGTTGGGACGCGAGAGCCTGGGCAGCCATGTGGAAATCGAGTTTGCCGTCAATATTGACTATCTCAAAAATTCCAACCCGGAATTCTATCTCCTGCAAATCCGGCCCATGTCCACCTCGCGCGAACGCCTGGCATTCAAACTGGATGCGCTCCCGCCGGCGCAGACGGTTTGCCAGTGCCATCAGGTCATGGGCAATGGCGTGCTGGAAAACATCCATGACGTGATTTACTGCCTGCCCGGCCGGTTCGATTTCAATCGCACCCGCCGCGTCGCCGAAACCATCGGGCGGCTGAACCAGGAACTTTTGCGGGCGCGCCGGCGGTATATCCTGCTCGGCCCCGGGCGCTGGGGCACGCGCATGCCGGCGCTGGGAGTGCCGGTGAACTGGCAGCAGGTCGCCGGCGCGGCCGTGATCGTGGAAGTGGCCGCCGCCGGCCGCCGGCTGGACCCATCGCAGGGGGCACATTTCTTCCATAACCTGGCCGCCACCGGCATCGGCTATTTCTCCCTGCCGGCCGGCGATGCCGAAAATTTCGTCAATTGGGACCTCTTTGAAAAACAGGCGCCGGTGTTCGACGACGGCCTTGTGCGCCACCTGCGCCTGGCAACGCCGCTGACCGTTTACATGGACGCGCTCAACCAGCGCGGCGCCATCGCCTTTGGCGGTTGATTTTCACGGTCATTTTC
>CAZYXU010000093.1:0-14282 GCA_964650945.1 uncultured Verrucomicrobiota bacterium
TAAGAAACCAGGCCGTTTTTACACCAAATTTCGTCCCTATGGGATGACAGTGAATAAGAAATATTTATTGATACAAAACGCTAAGGAATAACGCGATGAAAATTATGAAAATAATGCTGACGTCCATGGCCTTGTTAATGACACAGATGGCTTTTCAAAGTCATGCTATTGCGTCAACTCCGGAGATATCCAATATTTCCTCGTCGCAACGCAGCGGCACCAAACTGGTTGATATATATTATGACTTGGCGAGTACTCAAAATTGTTTAACGGTGTCGGTACAAGTCTCCAGCAATGGGGTTGATTACGACATCCCAGCGGTAAATTTCAGCGGCGATGGATATGGCATGTGGGTGACGCCCGGGACGGGAAAACACATTGTCTGGCATGCGGGATTGGATTGGTCCGGCAATGTGTCGGATTCCGTCTGGTTTAAAATCACGGCGGACGAATCCGCCAATACCAACATGGAGTATCTTGTAATTGATTTGTCGGAAGGATTTCTTGCAGATGATTATCCCGTCAGTTTCCTGGGTGGTGTTCCCCCCGGCGGGTGGACTGAAGAATACAAAACGACCAAACTGGTTATGCGCAGAGTCCCGGCTGGTTCGTTTCTGATGGGGTCTGTTGAATGGGAGCTAGGCAGAAGTGACATAGATGTTTACGAGTCCCAGCACCTTGTGAGTTTGACGAAGGATTTTTATGTCGGAGTCTTTGAAGTCTCGCAGAAACAATGGGAGCGCGTAATAGGCAACTGGCCGAGTTTTTTCCATAATCCGGCCTATCGCGATTCCAGGCCGGTGGATTACGTAAGTTATTACGACATACGCGAAGATCCAAACAACATCGCCATGAGCTCAAACTGGCCGGCAACCGCGCATGTTCATTCAAATTCATTCATGGGCAAATTGCGTGCCAAAACCGGATTAGGGACATTGGATTTACCCACCGAAGCGCAGTGGGAATATGCCTGCCGGGCAGGCTATAATACCTCGTTAAATAATGGCAGCAATATCACTTCCACCACGGAATGTAATGTGTTGAACGGTTTGGGAAGAAATCGTTACAATTCGGGCGCAACAGGCGAGATAAGCCAAAGCTGCGCCACTAATTTCGGGACGGCGGCATTGGGGTCTTATATATATGGCGGCAACCAATGGGGATTATTCGATATGCATGGGAATATGGATGAATGGTGCCTTGATTATTTTGGAATGTATTCGGGCGCAGAGACCGACCCGAAAGGCCCGACATCAAGCGCCGGCGGACGCGTCATCCGCGGCGGCGGTGTTTCTGCTCCGGCATCAGCATGTCGTTCCGCCTCACGGTATGGTTTTGACCCGGATAGGCGTGGTCCCGGTTTCCGCCTTTTCATGACCAAGCCCTAATGGCAATAAATTATTCATGGCGGCAGAATCATCATGAATTATTGCGGACAACAAGCAAATCGGAAATGGCCGGGCATGATGCGTTCGGCATTATTCATGTTTGTGCTGGTTGCCGCGGCAAACGCCGATGTCTGTTTCGAAACATGTGGGCCGGTGGCGGTTGATGCTGTTTGCGGCATCCGCGCGGTTCCATATGGGCCGGTGAATATTGACGCGGTGGCCGGTTCGGTGTTTGTAATGCACGGTCCGATTGGCGTGGACGCCGTTTACGGCTCTCATTCCGTAGTTGCCGGAGCGGTGCCTGTAAATACGCAGCTACCGGTGATTATTGCCGAGCCGCAGTCAGTGATCACCACGGTGTTTTGTTATGCAAGTTTTTCGGTAATGGCTGAAGGCGGTGGCGAGCTGCGCTATCAATGGCAAAAGCAATCATCAGATATTGAACAAGCCACCAATGCGGCATATGCAATAGCTTCCGTGGCCTTGGACGATGCGGGTGATTACCGGTGCGTCGTCAATAATATTGCGGGGGCGGTCACCAGCGCTACGGCGGTGTTATGTCTTGAGAAAGCGGCCCCCGTGGTGACATCCTGGCCGCAAGCTGCCGCCATCATTTATGGCCAAAAGTTATGCGATTCAGAGCTGAAGGGCGGGTTGGCGTCTGTTGCGGGGCGGTTTGCTTTTAAGTTTCCGGATTTGAAGCCGAATGCCGGCGTGATTGCCCAGCCGGTGGAATTCTTGCCAAGCGACACGGGTAATTACACATTGGTTGATGGCATTGTTGATGTAACGGTCTGCAAGGCGGATCAGGCTATTAATTTCCAGAATATACCTGATCAATTTGTGACAAATATTGTCCGCCTGTCGGCGACCGCATCTTCCGGGCTGCCGGTGTGCTTTTCCGCATCTGCTCCCGGCGTGATCTCCGATGGTTCGAATCTTTCCTTTGCCGGCACGGGCATTGTAAGTGTAACGGCGGCGCAACCAGGAAATGAGAACTGGTATGCCGCAACATCCGTGGTTAATGATTTTGCTGTTTTCACGTCGCCGCCGGCAGCCCCGGCATGGGTGTCTGCGTCGGACGGGTCATATAAGGGCAAAGTGCGCGTTACGTGGCAGGCGGTGAATAATTCCGATAGTTACCAGGTATGGCGGTGGATATCAGATGATTTAAGCCTTGCCAAGAAATTGAAATCAGGCGTTACCGCGGAATGTTTCGATGACCTGGCGGTAACCGCCGGGACGATGTATCATTACTGGGTGCGGTCGGTTAATTCTTCCGGGATAAGCGAATTCAGCGTCTCGAATGCCGGATACCCGGAAAATATATTCCAGCCCACAAATTGCCCCCTGTTTCCTCCGGAAAACGTAACAGCCAGCAAAGGTTTGTATTCCGGCAGAGTGCTGGTTGAATGGGCTGCTGCTTCCAATGCCTTGGCTTATCAGATATGGCGGCGGGTTTGCACCGGAATGGCGGATTATGTTTTTGTTGACGAGCGGGAAAACACAAATTACGACGACACAAATATCGTTTGCAATACAACATATTATTACAAGATTAAGGCTAAAAACGATTATGAAGCCAGCGCGTTAAGTGAAGCCGACGCGGGATTTGCTTTCACTCCCGATTTTGCCGGAGAAATAGCTATTGGCGTTAACAACCTGCCGGGCGCCTTGCAATCTTTGCGCCGCGGCGATCGGTTGTTGTTGGCGATTGGGTTGATGATGTCCACTGTCGCCAATATTGACGCCGACTGGTGGATTTTAGCGGAAACACCTTTTGGAATGTACTGTTATTTGGAACAGGACCGAAACTGGCATTTTACAACCATGCAGACAATCGTTCCTGCGTATCAAGGGAAATTATTTAACTTTGTCGAGCCATATAACGTGATGAATATTGATACCGCCTTGCTGCCTGTTGGAAAATATACATTCCATTTCGGGGTTGACGCGCTGATGAACGGATTGGTGGATTGGGATTTGCTTTGCCGGAATTATGTCGTGTTGCATTTGACTGATTGATCCCGAATCCATATGGGCCGCCGCCGGCCGATGATCCCGGAGGCGTCCGGGGCGATATCTCTGGATGCATCGCAGGCGGGAACGCCGCCGGCGTTTTTTGTGCCACAGGGAGTCACCGGCGGGTCAGGGCGGCTGATGCAGCCAATGCCACAATGTTCCGCGGATGGTCAAGCCGCCGGCGGCCAGCAGGACGCTGAAGTAAATGACGGCGGCCAGGTTGGCCAGATGCCCGAGCAGGATGCACAGGCCGTCGCGCTGCAGGAGGCCGATCGCGAGCAGCAGCAGCGCCAGGGCCGGCAGGGTGTTGCTGAGCGGGATGAACCCCAGCGGCGACATGAGCAAACCGGCGCCGAAGATCAGCGCGGCATTATTCAAGGCGCCGGTCAGGCCGGCGGCGGCCAGACTTTGCAGGCGGCCGGGGCGTGAGACGCGTTCCAGCCGGTGGAGCCAGCGGGCGCTCTGTTGCAATCCCGCGCGCAGTTTGTCGCCGGGCAGGACGCGCTGTGCCAGGCGGCGCGGCAGCCAGAGGCTGCGCCCGCGCAGGCGGCTGATGCCGACCAGCATGATCGCGGCGCCCAGGATGGTGCTCGACCCGGGGAATGATACCGGAACCATGAAGACCGCCGCCAGCAGCACCGTCAGCAGCAGCAGCCCGTCCGGTCCGAGCAGGTCGCGGATTTCCGCCAGGGTTGCGCCGCGCGCCGTCAAACTCGCGCGGGCATGGGCGAGTCTGGCGGCCAGCGTATCCGGGGCCGGTCCTGAAGGACCGGCGCGCCGGCGCGCCGGCGGGGCATCGGAATGTTTGGAAAGGTCGTGCGTCATGTTGGCGCCGCGTCCGGCGGCCCGCATCTGCATGGCATCAGGAAGTTCTGCGCAAGTGCGAGGGCGGGATTTTCAGCGCGAGCCGGTACTTGGCGATGGTGCGGCGCGCGACCTGGATGCCCTGCTGCTGCAGACGCGCCTGGATTTCCTGGTCGGCCAGCGGCTGCGCGGGATTCTCGTGTGCCACCATGGTTTGGATCATATCCTGGACGGTTTTGTTGGAGACGGCTGCGCCGCCGGCCGTCTTCAGGCCCGGGGTGAAAAAGTATTTCATTTCCAGGACGCCTTGCGGGGTTTGCATGTATTTATTGGCCACGCACCGGGAGACCGTGGTTTCATGCAACTTCACCTGGCGCGCCACTTCGGCCATCACCAGCGGTTTCAGGTGGGCGACGCCTTGATCCAGAAACGCGCTTTGGACGCGGACGATTTCGGCGGCGACGCGATAGATGGTCTGCTGGCGTTGCGCGATGCTCTTGATCAGGAGGATGCCCGAGCGGATGCGGTCGCGGATGTAATCCCGCACTTCCGCCTGGGTGTCGCTCTGCTGCATCAACTGCCGGTATTGCCGGCTGATGCGCAGGTGCGGCAAATGGTCGTTATTCAGGACGATGGTATAGCGGCCGTTGACCTTTTCCACGAGGATTTCCGGGACGATATACTGGGTCACATCGTTGGCAAAAGCGCGCCCCGGCCGGGGATCGAGCGTGGCGATCAGGCGCGCGGCCCGATGGACATCAGCCAGCGGCTGGTTCAGCCGGCGGGCAATCTCCCGGTAATCATGGCGCCCCAGCAGTTCCAGGTGCTGCTCCACGATGGCGCCGGCGGGCGAATCCGTGTGGCCCAGCCGCTCCAGTTGCAGCAGCAGGCATTCTTGCAGACTGCGCGCGCCGACGCCCACCGGGTCGAAATCCTGGATGAGGTGCAGCACGTCCTCCAGGCGCGTGGGGTCGGCGCCGGCGGATGCGGCCAGGGTTTCCAGCGGCTGGAGCAGCAGCCCGTCGTCGTTGATGGAGCCGATGAGCAGCTCGCCGAGGCGCCGGTCGTGTTCGTCGAGGGCGGCGACCGCCAGTTGCCGGCGCAGGTGCTCCTGCAGCGATTCGCCGGGAGTGTTGATCAGGAATTCGCGTTTTTTGTCATAGTCGGGGTCGGGGGCGCGGTATTCCTGCTCCTGCATGAAATAATCGCACCACTCGTCGTCCATGCGGGCCAGGATGTCGAATTCCTCCTTGAAATCCATTTCTTTGGCGTCGTCCACCGCGCCGGCGCCCGGCTCGATTTCAATGGTCGGGGCGTCGGGGGCCTTCTCCTCCAGCGTGGGGTTTTGCTGGAGTTCCTTCTGGATCATGGCGCGCAGTTCCAGCGCCGGCAACTGCAGCAATTCCAGCGACTGGCGCAGTTGAGGCGCCAGCATCTGGATTTGCCGCTGATCCTGCAACAAGGCGATGGATTGATTGGCCATGGGTGCGGTAAATGATGAATGATGAACGAAGAATGATGAGCCAATTTCAAAACTAACTCATCATTCATCCTTTCGCCCGGTGCACCTGATTCAACAATTTTAAGCTGTTAGCGATGATGATATCCTCGGCGGCGGCGTCCATCCGCCGGGTATCCGGCTCGTACCCGCCCTCCAGAATGGCCTTGGCGGTGGGGATGTAGCCGGTATAGCCGTTGGCCAGACCGATGATCGCGGTGTGGCGGAACGGGCTTTGGGACTTGATGCGCATGCCGATTTCCGTGAAGAGCTCCCCGGGGAACGAAATCAGGGCGGCATCGCCGATTGCCACGCAAACCTGTTCGACGGGGATGTCGTTATCCTGGGTCTGGCGCAGTTTTTCGTAAAGCCGCGCCTTGTAATCATCCCCCACGCCATCCGCCGCGGCCTGGATTTTGCCGCCGGTATCCTTGAGGATGCCGGCCGCCCATGTCATTTCATCGTCGGTGATTTTACGCGCCGGCGCCATGAAGGTATGGCTGGCGCCCGCGATTTTCAGATCGGCCGGTTTGATTTTTTTGGCCAGCGGGCAGACGGCATCCGCCAGGGCCCGGGCGACGCGTTGCAAGCCGGTGTCATCGCGGTCTTTCAGACCGTCAATATCCACCGAACCCTGGGCGCCGTTCAGGAACAGCGCCATGCCGCCGCATTGCTCCTGGAGCAATTTTTCGGCCAGCCCGGGATAATCGCTGCTGATCAGGTAATTATCGCCCGAGAGGACGTTCGGATGGCCGGCATGGTTGAAGAGCAGGGCGATGGGGGTATGCGCCGGCCCGGCAGCCGCCACCCGTAAAACCAGCACTTCCGGGTCAATCTTGCCCAGCGGTCCGATAATATGTTCCGGCGGATATGGTTCCCAGTTCATCACCACGTGGCCGTCATCCGCCATCAGGCGCCGGTAATGGCTGATGGTCTCTTCCCGGCCCGCCGCCCAGCCCGCTCCGGCGGGCGCCAGGCCTTTGACGGCCCGGGCAATCAAGTCGGCCACCCGGGGTTTCAGGTTGGCCAGGTATGCTTCCGCCTTGGGCGTCAGAATGCCCGCCAGGGCGGGGCCGGAATGGTTATGGGTGGCGGCCACGATGATATTGGCGGCGGGGATGCCGGATTCGACGGACGCCGCCTGGCGAAAGGCCATGGCATCCTCCGCGCCCAATACGCACACATCCAGCGAGACAATCACATAACAGTCTCCCGGATTTTTGGAATTTGCGAGCGCCAGGGCTTTGGCGTAGATCTGGTCATGCACCCCGGTGGAGGGGTGGGAGCGGATCATGCCGTCCAACCACACCGGGTCTTCCGGCGTGATATCAATGCGTAGTGCGCAAGCCAGCATGCGAACCTCCAGGTTTAGATGCAATCATCAAGGCGGCGGGTCAAAAATTTTCCGCCGCCGCGGGGCGCCCGATTCCCGGCTGCGGGATTTGACAGCCGTTAATTAACGCCCTGCAATATACTCCGATGCAAACCGGATGGCAACGCTGATTTTGCCGCGGGATTCAGTCCGCCAGGTAAACGGCCGCGGCCCGGCGGGAATTTCGGGCATAAACGAAGTAGTATGGCCGATCGAGGCGGGCCAGCCAAACCTGGGCGGGCTCCGCGGCGGCGTCGCCTTCCACCAGGCGGGCGTCTGCCGGCAGCGGTTTTTTCCAGGGCTCGATGTCCATGCCGTAGCCATGGGTCAGACTGTGCTGCAGGCGTGCATAATGCAGGCGGTGGCGCAGGGCGGCGGACTGTGCCGGCGGACCTGATTTCAAAAAGTTGTCCAAAAGGCGGAATCGGTTCTCCAGGCTGGGCGCATTGCAAAGGCTTAACTGCGCCCGGCAGGCGTCCGCCAGGGCCGGCCAGAAGTCATGGATTTGACCGGCGGCGGCAATTGTCAACGGCTGCAAGTCGGGCGCATTGTAAAACCAGTCGACCAGACATGAAAATTGCCGGGCGGCCTCCATATCTGCCGGCGGCATGGCGGCGGTGGCCAGCACTTCATAGGGCGGGGTGGGGGCGGCCAGGATGCCCCAAGGTTCCGGCCTGTCGGCTAAAGCCGTGCCGGGCAGCAACTTGAGGATTTCGAGTTGGATGACGGCCGGCTGCATGGCAACCAGCGCCTGTAAATCCGCCAGCAGGGCGGCCAGCGTGCCGCCGGGCAGGCCGGCGATCAGGTCGGTGTGTGTTCGCAGGTGGCGCATGGCGCATAACTGGCTTGTAGCGGTGCGGGCGGCGTCCAGCGTACCGGCCCGACCGAGGTTTTGAAACACCGCTTCGGTCAAAGTTTGCACGCCCAGTTCGAGGTAAAGCTGGCCCGGCCGGGCGGCGGCGAATTCCCGCATGATCGCGGGGGCGAGCCGCCCCGGGTCAATTTCCAGGTGGAATCGCATCTCCGGAAATTCGTCGTGGAACATCCGCAGCAAACTGATGCAGCGGCGGGGCGACTCGTTGAATGTGCGGTCGGCCAGCCGGACTTCCGGCAGGCCGTTGTCGCACAGGCGGCGCAAATCTGCCCGAGTGCGTTCGATGGTGAAATAGCGCGTGGGCGGGCACCCGGCGCCGCTGGTGCAGAACACGCATTGGCCGGCGCAGCCGCGGCTGGTTTCAAAAAGCAGGAACGGTTTTTTCCAGTTGCGCAAGTCGGCCGGCAACGGGGATGGCATTGCCGCCAAGTCGGGCGGCTCGGCCATGCCATTGTCCATGTGGCCATCCGGCAGGTTGGCGCAAAGGCCCGGGATTTCGCGCCAGCGTTCCGGCTGATCCCGGCGGGTCAGGAAATCCGCCAGCGCCAGTTCCCCTTCGCCGCGGATGACGGCGTCCACGAACGGGTATTGCCGCAGGAAGCCGCGGTTATCGCCCAGGAATTCCGGCCCGCCGCCGAGCATCAGGCATTGCGGGTGCAGGCGTTTGTGGCGGGCCAGAACGGCCAGCAGGCAATCGCGGTTAAAAAGAAAGAACGACGCGGCTAGCACGCAAGGCGCGGGATCGGACAGGCGCAGCAGCAACGGTTGCATCGGCTCGCGGGCAACTGCCTCGACGATCCGCCAGTCCCAGCCGGCGGCGCGGGCGGCCTGGCCCAGACTCCACCCGGCCGGATTGGTGTGGGAATGGGTGGCGTTGACGGCCAGGAACAAGGCTGTCCGGCCAGTATTTTCCGGCATGGTCACTATGCCTCCCCGGCGGATTTCAACAGCCAGTGTTCGGTGTTCGGTTTGTGTCATCCGCGGATTATTTTTTATCCACAGATTACGCGGATTTGCGCAGATTATTTTGCCTGAATTCGGGAAACGGAATATTTTCTCACCCGCCTTCGTCAAGACTACGGCGGGCAAACCCAAGTCACAAAGCCACTAAGAAAGAACAAGCAGGAAAACATGCAGATTGTTATTTTTCCATCTGCCACAGGCCCAATGCCGGATTGGAGATGTAGTAAATGCGTTCGCCGTCGGGCATAGTGTTGAACCCATCCTGCAGGCGCTCGGGATTGTAGCGTTGCATGGCGGCGGCGAGGTCAGTGTATTGGAATCCGGCCGCTTCGATCGCCTGGCGATCCAGGCCGCCGGGGGCATAGGTGATGGTGAACCGGCCTTCGCTGGAGCCATGGATCAGGTGGGCGGCGGCGCCCAGGCTCTCGCGCAGTTCCGGGTCTTCCGCGACGTAACGCAGGGTGGCGGGCGTGCCGTGGTAGCCGTACTTGCGGATCATGCGCTCGTTGACCTCCGCCTCGCCGAACTCCACCAGGCCCGGCGCCAGGATCAGCAACTCGCCCTTGTCGGCGATCGCCATGCGCGTCCGGTAGATGGCCTTGTTGCCCAGCCAGGTGCTCTTGAATTCGCCCGGGTCGAGATAGACCACGACTTTCGGCAGGGGGGGCACGCGGATGATGTTGACCTGCTGGCTCAATTGCGCGGCCGCCAGGTAACAATCGCGGGTATCGCCGGCAAACAGGCCGCGGGTCACAAGTTTGCCCGCGTCATTCTTGGAACGCACGGTCAGGATGTAACGGATGGGCAGGTGTTTCAGATACCGGTCCTCCGCTTCGTTGAGCAGCGTCCGCACCGGGCTCTCGATATGGCCCATGATCGTTTCCATGTTGCAGACGGCGCCGAGAAAATGGCTTTTATTGATGATGTCCGGGCCGCCCGTGCCGACCAGGATGTTTTTATTGCCGCCGGCCATGCCGATCACTTCGTGCGGAACGATCTGGCCCACGGAGATGATGGCGTCATGCCCGCCTTCGGCAGCGAGCTGGTCAATCTCCACCCGGACTTTGTAATCCACCTTGCCGCCGCTCAACTCCGCCAGGCGCGTGCCGGGAATTTCACCCATGAGCGCCAACCCGTTCCGCCAGTCATGCACCCGGACGAGGTCGGACGGCACGCCGGGGAACATGGTTTTGATTTCCCCGGCGGTCATCGGCCGGTGGGTGCCGAGCGCCGGCAAAATTTCCACCGCGGCCCGCGGGGCCAGCAACTGGTATAACCTGGAGCAGATTTCGCCGGCGCCGGAGTGGAACCGGGAGAAATCCGGCGGAATCAGCAGGATTTTACGCGCGCCGGCCGGCAGGGCGGCGATGACCGCCTGCAAGCACTGGTTGAGATCACGGTCGTTGATTTCCGTTGCCGCACTGCCTTTTTTATACCAGATTGCCATGTTGATGCTCCAATTCCTTGATGATGCTCATGCCTTGCCGATTGATTACTTTGCGCCATCCAGCACATTGACAAACATTAGATATTACTTAACGGAGAAAAATTCGCAATCAAATTACGCGATGAGTGCCATTCATTATTGGATATTGATGTGCAACGTTCACAGAATATTCCGATGGCAACCAGTCCGAGATTATGGGTGATTCCGCCAAAATACGCGGTCGGCGCGACAATAATTTTAGCCACTTCCGGCAAAATCAAAACCAACGAATTGTATAAACAAAAAAGGTAGGGCGCGCAGGCCCTTGCGCGCCGCGGCGTTCAGGGCCTGACCGCCCTACCAATTGTTCGCCACAGGCGAACCATTTTATCGCGGCGTAGTCTGCGATAAATATAAAGTGACCCCTTCTTCTCAGGCGGTCAACTATTCAGCATATATCCCACGGAACGGCGAAGTCGTGTTCCGTAAGGCGTTCCATGCGTTCGCATGGTGCGATTACCAGTCCGGGCGCCGTCTTGATTTTCGGGTAGGTTGCCCGGAAAGCCGCCAGTCCGCGCACGTCGTTTCTGGTCGGATGCGCGGTCAATTTGACTTCGATCGGGAAAAAACAACCATCACGTTCCAAAAGGATGTCCACTTCCGCGCCGCCATGCGTGCGCCAGTGATATATATTCGGCGGGGTGGATAAAGTCCGGGTTTGTTTTATGATTTCACCCAGTACGGCGGTTTCAAAAAGCGCGCCGGCAAGCGGGTGGCCGCCCAGCGCGCCGGGACTGGATATCATTTGCAGGCTGCAGGCCAGGCCGGTGTCGGCTATGTACGATTTTGGCTTGCCGCTGATGCGTTTGATGGCATTGCCCTGATATGCCGGCGCGTCAAGCAGTTGGAATGTGGCGGCCAGCATGCCTGCCCATCGGCTGGCGGTCTGCGGGGTAATGCCAAGTTCGCGTCCGAGTTGGGAATGGTTGATTTCCTGCGCCGTCAGCGCCGCCATCAACTGCGCGAACCGTCCAAACGATTGCCAGTCGTTGACATCCCCGGCCAGACGGGCATCCCGCTCGATGTAAGTCCGCGTATAGGCTTTGTGAAAGTCGCCAATCCATTCAAGTGCCATGGTGTTGGCTTCCGGCAGGAATCCGCGCCAAATCTGTTCGTAAAGAGTGCGGTGCAAGTTCAGACGCGATGCCGGCGCGGCGCCAAAATCCAACGGTGATTCAAGATAACGCTTCAACCAACGATCCGCCGTGTTCTGCCGGGAGATTTCACTGAGGCTGAATCCGTCCAGATGGATAAAAATTGCCCGCCCCGCCAGGGAATCGCTGACGGATTTCATCACCGCCCATTGCTGTGAACCGGTCAAGATATACATGCCCGGCTGGCGGTCCGCATCAACCCGTCGTTTGATAGCCGCCGTCAATTCCGGCGCATATTGAATTTCATCAATGATTAATGGAGCAGGGTGGTTGTCAAGGAATAGGGTTGGGTCTTTGCGGGCATTAGCTATGTCAATGACTGGATCCAGCACCACCATGTCCCGTTGTGGGAATAAATGTTTCAGCAAAGTGCTTTTCCCGGTTTGTCGCGCGCCGGAAAGGACCACCGCCGGGAATTTGGCGGCCATGCGTATCAGCCGTTGCTCGATAATACGATTAATATAATCAGCGTCTTTCATGCTTGATTTATAATGACGCTGTCATTAAATATCAAGCGTAAAACACGAATCTGCTGACATTATCCTGAATCCGTGATGAGGCCAGTATGCCGCATCCCAATGTGATGGGGACAGGGGTGCGCAGATCGAAGGATTCCCCGTTTGCGTCAGCGAAAAATACGATGTTTTCCTGCCCGATGACCTGCAGGCTAAGAACTTCGCTCGGAACAATCTGGATATCGAGGGGGCGCTGGCAGCGATCCAGAAGGCATTCCGGCAGTAGCGGCCGGAAAACAAGTCCTATATGTTGATAATCTTGACGAAAGAGTGGGGTATGTTAGGATGTGGTCATACTCAGAAAACGAATAATAGAATATACGGGAGCGGTTTATCCGCCGTCGCGCAAGGTTATTGCGGACAAGTCATATGATTTGGCGCGGCGGCCGCCGCGAGGGAGTATTTCGCGATGAGCTGGAGGGGTTGTTGACTCGCGCGATAGCGGGGAGGCGGCGTGATTCATACAGTGGAGAAATTGCACGCCGGCATGATGAGATGGAGGCGGAACGGCTGATTGGGATCAGATTGGCGGCGCTGGGGGCCGGCGAGAGCGCGGTGGCTTGCCAGGCGAAGGGAAGCGAGTCAAAATACGCCATCGCATGGATGGTGCGGCGGCATACCTGCGTGAGAAACGGATGGATTAAGGCGCGCTTGGGGATGGGCACGGCGACGAATTTCGTGAGTATGTTGGCACGGTTTGAAAATTCCAAACGTGGTGAATGGGGTTGCGCACTCCGTCAGCGTCTGGATATTATTAATTTGTAGGCCCCCTTGTTCCCATAACCGCAAATACGCTAAAAATTGTTTCGGTGGATATCATCAAGGGAGGTTTGTGAGCCATGAAACGCCTGATGTTAATTTTAACGACGGTTTGCGGCCTGCTGATCAGTCTGCCGTCCGCCAAGGCATTTTGGTTTTGTGACATGGATCAGCGCGTTTACCATTATGACGCGGATGATGGTTTTGCGGGCGAGGTGTTTGACTGCCTTTTCTTCAGCATACGCGTCGGCAATATCGGCGATTATTCCAAGAGCATTGGTTTGATATTCTACCATCCGTTGAACGATCATGCCGCTCAATTCTTGACCTTTGAAAGTTCATATCTGTGGGGCAACAGTTTGAATGGCTATTGGAAAGGCCAGGGCTCTGTATTTTACGCGGCGGTCAACAACAACAAGTTTTATACAACGTATATGTATCAGTGGGCGGACGATTCGCCGCAAAGGTCGTTGTTAAACGCCATGGAGGACGCGCCGCCGCCGGAATCTTCCGGCGGGATGATGGATGTTTCGGCCTTAAAGCTCTCTGCCGCCGCCGGCGCGCCGCTGCTCTATATGCATAATCCCTGGGGCGATACATATGCGATATATGGCGGTTCGGAAATGTATTTGTACTCGTGGCCTATCCTAATTCAATACTTTCCCATGGTTGTGTACCATGCATCCTGCGAAAGCCTAGGCTTTATGTTTTATCAACCTTATTATAATGCCATAAAAATCGTTGATTTTGGGGTAAAAAATAAAATATATCCGCATACGATCGAGGGACACTGGCGGGGCTTCGGGCAGCCGCTGGTTTATGCCACGGTGAAAGGCGCGCAAGGCTATGTGACCCTCGAAACCGGGACGGCTCGGAATAACGTTAATTTCACGCTTGCGCCGGCATCTTCGCCATGGACCGTGGAGCCGCGGGATGTTGCGGCTGTGCCTTTTGCGGAGCGCTGACCACGATGCGGTAAATTCTTCTATAGAACGAGACGTTCGCCGACGAAGAATTACGCAACAATGGCCTGGGCCAACTTGAGGATATTTTCGAATTCCGCGAGTTGCGTGTCAGACCGCTCATATCCGTAAGAAAATGTGCGGCGCGAGCCGGCCGGGGCCGTCCGGCAGGGAAGGATTGTCCTTGCTTTCATCCATCTGGCATTATAAAAGACAGGTGAGGCAATTTCAAAACTTGCGTTTTGGATGAATTCATGATTCAGAAGTCAGAATTCAGAATAATAAAAATCCGTTGATGATCAATGTTTTATTGGAGAGAATTATTATGGCTAAGATTACATTCAAGGGCCAGCCGGTGCAGACGGCTGGCAATCTCCCGGCAGCGGGAACCCTGGCGCCGGATTTCCGGTTGACCAACGCGGCATTACAGGATGTCGGCTTGAGCAGTTTCGGCGCGCGCCGCAAGCTCTTGAACATCGTGCCGA
>CAZYXU010000094.1:0-14258 GCA_964650945.1 uncultured Verrucomicrobiota bacterium
CGGCCAACTTGGCCAAACGTTCCTGCAGTTTCTCGCGGTCGTAATCGGAGGTGGTTTCTTCAATCTGGTTGCGAATCTGGCTGACGCGCCCCTGGATCGCGGAAGATTTGCCCGCGCCTTCGATGATCGTGGTGTTTTCCTTGTCCACCGTGATCCGCTTGGCCCGGCCCATATCTTCCAGCTTGACGTTCTCCAGCTTGATCCCCAGGTCTTCCGTCAGGCATTTGCCGCCGGTCAGGATGGCGATATCCTCCAGCATGGCCTTGCGGCGGTCGCCGAAGCCGGGCGCCTTGACGGCGCAGCATTGCAGCGTGCCGCGCAGACGGTTGACCACGAGGGTCGCCAGCGCTTCGCCTTCAACTTCCTCGGCGATGATCATCAGCGGCTTGCCGGACTTGGCAACATTCTGCAAGAGCGGCAGCAAATCCTGCAGGCTCGAGATTTTCTTCTCGTTGATCAGGATATAGGCGTCTTCGAGCACGACTTCCATGTTTTCGGAATCGGTGACGAAATACGGCGAGAGATAGCCCTTGTCGAACTGCATGCCCTCGACCACGTCGAGCGTGGTTTCGATGCTCTTGGCTTCCTCAACCGTGACCGTGCCGTCCTTGCCGACCTTGTCCATGGCGTCGGCGATGATTTCGCCGATCTGCTTGTCGCCATTGGCGGAAATCGTGGCCACCTGGCAGATTTCCGTGTGCTCCTTGACTTTCTTGCTCTGCTTTTCAATCGCGTCCACGACCGCTTCGACGGCCTTGTCAATGCCGCGCTTGAGCGCCATCGGGTCGGCGCCGGCGGTGACGTTTTTCAGGCCTTCGCGGTAAATCGCCTCGCTGAGCAGCGTGGCGGTGGTGGTGCCGTCGCCGGCCACATCGCTGGTCTTACTGGCGACTTCGCGCACCATCTGGGCGCCCATGTTCTCGAACGGGTCCGGCAGTTCGATTTCCTTGGCCACGGTCACGCCGTCCTTGGTGATCGTGGGCGAACCGAATTTCTTGTCCAGAATCACATTGCGCCCGCACGGGCCGAGGGTGGTTTTCACCGCCCGGCTGAGCTTTTCGACGCCGCGCAGAATACTCTGCCGGGCATCGGTGTCATACTTTAACTGCTTGCCTTTGTCTGCCATAACTTCCCCACTCCTTTATTGATTTGATGCCGCATTTCCAGCCGCGGGGCCGGGTTCAGCCTTCGATCACGCCCAGGATATCCTCCTCGCGCACGATCTGATATTCCGTGTCGTCAATCTTGACTTCCGTGCCGCCGTACTTCGGGAGCAAAACGGCCTGTCCCTTCTTGACGTTCATCGGGATCAGTTTGCCGCTGTCGTCCAGTTTGCCCGGACCGACGGCAATCACCTTGCCCTGCATGGGTTTTTCCTTGGCGGTATCCGGAATAATGATCCCGCCCTTGCTGACTTCCCCTTCCTTCGCCGGCTCAATCAGCACACGATCTCCCAACGGTTGAATCTTCATACTTGCTGCTTCCTCCTTGGTTTGTTTATTTTTGCAGGCTGTGACACCCACGTCCCCGGCAACGACTCACTTTTTGTCGTCCACCATTTCGAAATCCGCGTCAATCACACCATCATCCTTCTTGCCGCCCGGCGCCCCCTTGGGTTCATCCGCCGGCGGCGGCGTGTCCGCGCCACCCGCTTGCGTCCCGTCGGGCTGGGCTCCGCCAGTTCCCTGCTTGGCCTGCGCGTAGAGTTCGGCGGAGACCGCCTGCATTTGCTGGTTGACGGCCTCCATCCCCGACTTGATGCCTTCCGCGCCGCCGGCTTTGATGGCCTGCTTGAGGCTTTCGACCGCCGACTCCACCGCGCTTTTTTTGGCGGCGTCCACCTTGGCCCCATGCTCCTTGAGAAATTTTTCCGTCTCGTAGACCGTGGCGTCGGCGCGGTTGCGCAATTCCACGGATTCGCGCTTCTGCTGGTCCTCGGAAGCATGCTGCTCGGCATCCTTCACCAGCCGCTCGATCTCGCTCTTGTCCAGGCCGCTGGAGGAGGTAATGGTGATTTTCTGCTCCTTCCCGGTGCCCAAGTCCTTGGCGGAGACATGCAGGATGCCATTGGCGTCAATATTGAAAGCCACCTCAATCTGCGGGATGCCGCGCGGCGCCGGCGGGATGCCGTCCAGATGGAAACGCCCGATGGACTTGTTGTCCCCCGCCATCTTGCGCTCGCCCTGGAGCACATGAATTTCCACCGAAGTCTGGCTGTCCGCCGCCGTGCTGAAGATTTCGCTCTTGCGCGTGGGAATGGTGGTGTTGCGTTCGATCAGCGATGTAAAAACGCCGCCCAACGTCTCGATCCCCAGGCTCAAGGGCGTGACGTCCAGCAGCAGGACGTCGTGCACATCGCCCTTCAGGACACCGCCCTGAATGGCGGCGCCGACCGCCACCACCTCGTCCGGATTCACGCCCTTGTGGGGCTCCCGTCCGAAGAGTTCTTTCACGCATTCCTGCACCTTGGGCATGCGCGTCATGCCCCCCACCAGCACCACCTCGTTCATGCTGGCCAGCGCCAGCCCGGAATCCCGGACGCACGCTTTCACCGGCCCTTCCGACCGCGCCACCAGATCGTCCACCAGCTGTTCCAGCTTGGCGCGCGCCAGCGTCAGGTTCAGGTGCTTCGGGCCGGTGGCATCGGCCGTGATGAACGGCAGGTTGATCTCGGTCTGCTGCGCGGTGGAAAGCTCGCACTTGGCCTTTTCGGCGGCTTCTTTCAGCCGTTGCAAGGCCATCGGATCCTTGGAAAGATCCACGCCGTTTTCCTTTTTGAATTCCGCCACAATCCAATTGATCACGGCCTGGTCAAAATCGTCGCCGCCCAGATGCGTATCGCCGTTGGTGGCCTTGACCTCAAATACCCCGTCGCCGATTTCCAGAATGGAAATATCGAACGTGCCGCCGCCCAAATCGTAGACGGCGATTTTCTCGTCTTTTTTCTTGTCCAACCCGTAAGCCAGCGACGCCGCCGTGGGTTCGTTGATGATGCGCAAGACCTCCAGGCCGGCAATTTTTCCGGCATCCTTCGTCGCCTGCCGCTGGCTGTCATTGAAATACGCCGGGACGGTAATAACCGCCTGGGTGATTTTGTCGCCCAAATAGGCCTCCGCGTCCGCGCGCAATTTCTGCAGAATCATCGAGGAAATTTCCGGCGGCGAATAAATCTTGTCGCCGATCTTTACCTGGGCGTCGCCATTCGCGGTTTTCACCACCTGGTAAGGAACGAGCGAAATCTCATGCGCGACTTCGTCGTACTTGCGGCCCATGAAGCGCTTGATCGAATAAACCGTGTTGCCGGGGTTGGTCACCGCCTGCCGCTTGGCCGCCTGCCCCACCAAACGTTCGCCGTTCTTCGTAAACGCCACAATCGAAGGCGTCGTGCGCGTCCCCTCGGCGTTTGGAATCACTACCGGCTCACCGCCCTCCATGACCGCCATGCATGAATTGGTGGTGCCTAAATCTATACCTAAAACTTTTGACATGGCACATCTCCCAAATAGTTTTCATTCAACAATACTTTTAATATATAAAGCATTTATCATGCCACTTTGCAAAACACAGTCCGCCAAAACGATATTAAAATCATAATTACAAACATGTTACAATTTAATTTCATTTAAAACAATCCACAACGTAGACCTGATCGATATGACATATTGTCGCTATCCAAGACTGGATTAACGACGCTTTGTCACACTTCCTGATGTGTGAATAGCTGGTGACGGAGGAGTTTGCGAGGATTGCGGAGGCCGCCATTTTAACCCGGCCCGGGGCCTTCATCCATACCCAGCGCGTGTTCCCGCTCGGGGTTGGCCAGGCGCGCCTGAATCCAGTCCATATAGAGGTAGATGCCGGGGGTGACAAAGAGCGTCACCACCTGGGCGAAAATCATGCCGCCAACGATAATCAATCCCAGCGGTACGCGGGATGAGCCGTCGGCGCCGATGCCCAGCGCAATCGGCACGGCGCCCATGATGGTGGAGAGGCCGGTCATGAGAATCGGCCTGAAACGGATGATGCAGGCATTATGGATGGCATCGAAGCCGCTCGCGCCGGGATGCTCCGCTAGGTATTGCTTGGCAAAGTCCACCATCATGATGCCGTTTTTGGCGATGATGCCCAGCAGCATGAAAATGCCGATATAGGCATAAAGATTGCAGGTCTGCCCGAACAGCCAGAGTGTGGCCACGCCGCCGAAGGCGGCTACCGGCAGGGTGGTCAGGACGGTGAAGGGATGGATGTAGCTTTCATAAAGGATCCCCAGCACCACATACATCAGGAAAATCGAAACCAGCAGCAACAATACCAGACTCTTGATGGCCTCCTGAAATTCCTGGGCTTCGCCCTGCAGCCGGCCGCTGATGCTGGGGGGCAGAATTTCATGCGCGGCGTTTTCCAGCGCCTTGGTGGCATCGCCCAGCGGCACGCCGGGCTTGAGATTGAAGGAAATCGTGGCGGCGTCCAGTTGCTGGCTATGGGGCACATTCTGCGGACCGACCGTTTCTTTCCAGGTGGCCAGGGCGCTCAGCGGCACCGCCTCGCCGGTGAGGGGCGACTGCACCCGGATCAGTTCGAGGTCCGCCGGATTTCTAGCGCTGCGCCCGACGACTTCGGGAACCACGTCGTAGGTGTCGTTGTCCGTGTAAAACGTCACCGCCCGCCCGCCCGCGTAAGCCTGCATCAGGGCCGCGAGGATTTGCTGGGAGGTGATCCCGTAAAAGGCGGCGCGTTCGCGCATCAGGCGGATGTCCAGTTGGGGCATGTTGAGCTTGACGCTGGTCTGGATGCCGTAAAACATCTCGCTCATGGATTGCATCCGCGCCTGTAATTTGCCGGCGACCTCGTAGAGTTCGTCGCGGTCGTTGCCGCGCATGGCGTAGGAATAGGAACTGCCCTGGGCGGTGGATTCGCCGCCGGCGCTCAGATTCATCAGGGCAATCGGCTTGAGAAAAACCATGCCTTCCGTCAGACGGAAAAAGCGCATGCTCAATTCTCCGAGCACGGCTTCAATCGGCGGGCGGGCGCCCTCCTTGAGCACCACGACGACATAGCCCATGCTCTTGTCGGCGCCCGGCGCGGGATTGGCGACAGTCAGCACGTTTTCCACGTTGGTGTTGCTCATGACGATCTGCTCAACCTTGCGTTGCAGCGCCAGCATGTCGCCGGAAGAACTGCCCATGGGGGTCATCATGACGCCAAAGGCGCAGCCGCTGTCGCCCGGCGGGATGAAATCCTTCGGCAAAAAGTTGAAAATCCACACCGTCCCCGCGATGCAAGCCACCCAGACAATCACGGAAATCCACTTGCGGCGCAGCACCCAGGTCAACGCCGCGCCATAACGCCGGGTAGCGGCGCCAATGACGGCCGAGACGGCTTTTTGGATGCGGTTTTCCCGGCCGCCGGATGGCTTCAGGATGCGCGAACACATCATGGGGGTGAGAGACATGGCCAGGATGGTGGAGCAGACGATGGCGATGATGACGGTCAGCGCAAATTCCCGGAAATTGCGGCCGACGACGCCGGCCATGAACACCAGCGGCACGAAGACAATGATCAGCGCCACACTGGTGGAAATCACGGTGAAGGTCAATTCCCGCATGCTGGCAATGGCGGCGGGCACGGGTTTACGGCCGCCCTCGACATGGCGGATGGTGTTTTCCAACACCACGATGGCGTCATCCACCAGGAAGCCGACCGACAGGACAATGGCCATCAGGGAGAGGTTGTCCAGGCTGAAGTTTATCCGCCCCATGACGACGAACGTCCCGAGCAGCGCCACCGGGATCACGGCCGAAGGAATAAAGGTTTCGCGCAAGCGCCCCAAAAACAGGAAAATGATGAGCACCACCAGGATGACGGCGATCACGATCGTGCTTTGCACATCATTGATGGATTCAACGATGGAAATGGAATTATCGAACATGACGTCAATGGCGACGGATTCCGGCAGTTCGTCGCGGAGCTGCGCCAGCGTCGCGCGGATGCGCTCCACCACCGCCACCGTATTGGCTCCCGGCGAACGCGACACCGGCAGACAGGTGCCGCCCTCCCAGACCCGGCCTTTTTTCACCACGCCATGGCGCACCGCAATCTTTTCGTTGTCAATGCTGTCCAGGCAATCCGCCACATCGCGCAGGTAAATCGGCCCCTGGTCGCGCCAGGCCAGGATCAGGCGGGCATAATCTTTCGCCTGCATCAACTGTCCCTTGGGTTCGACGGAGATGGAATGCGCGGCGCCGTCCAGCGTGCCGCCGGGCAAGGCGGAAGAGCCGGCGACCACGGCCGCCTGGATGTCGGCCATGGTCAGATTCAAAGCCGCCAGCTTTTCGGGATGCGCCTGGATGCGGATGGCCGTCTTGGATCCCCAGGTGTCAACCTTGGATACGCCCTCGATCGTGCTCAGGCGTTTGCTGATATAGCGATAGGCATAATCGTAAACCTGCCCCGGGGTCAGCGTGTCGGACGTGACCATGATGTACATGATCGGCTGGTCGGACGGATTGTTTTTGTCATAAGTGGGCGGATTGGGCAGATCGCCGGGCAATTTGGACTGCGCGGCCGAAATGGCGCGCTGGACATCCGGCGCCAGCAGGTCCACGTTCTTGTTCAAATCGAAGGTCAGGGTGATCTTGGTGCTGCCGGGCGTGTTGTCGGAAATGATGGAAACCAGGCCGTTGATGCTCATCAGCTCGTTTTCCAGGGGGCCGGCGACAGACGAGGCCATGGTCTGCGGGCTGGCGCCGGGGTACGCGGCCGAAACGGTCATTACCGGCGAATCCACGTTCGGCAGGCTGCTGACAGGCAAATACAGATAAGCCGCCGCCCCCATGACGATCAACACCACCGTCAGCAGGATGGTGGTGATGGGCTTGCGGACGAAGATTTCCGAAACGGTCATGGTTTTGCTCCCGGCGGCGCCAGCATGGTCTGGATGTTCTCCGGGGGGAGGCCGACAATCAAACCGATCTGTTGGGCATTTTCACCCTGGGACGCCAACGCGCGCACCAGCGCCAGCGTATTGGGATTGGCCAGCCGCTGGCGGATGTCCCGGCGGGCGGCGGCGTCGGGTTCGGCTTTGATCTGCACCGCCGCCCCGGGCCCCACCCCCAACTGCCCGGCCGTGATCACCACGTCGCCGGCTTCCAGCCCTTGGAGCGCCACCACGGCCTCGCCCACGATGGGGCCGCGCTCCACCATGCGCAGCATGGCCTTGTTTTCGCGGACGACAAAGGCGTACGGCCCGTCCTTGCCGTCGGTCACGGCCGATTGGGGCACGATCACGGCATTGGTCATGACGCTTAAAACAGGGGAAGCGTAAACGAACTGGCCGGGCCAGAGTTTATGCTCCGGATTGGGCACAATGGCGCGCAGGGCGATCGTGCCGCTCTTGACATCCACGGCATTATCCAGCATTTGCAGCCGGCCATTGTGCAGACCCGGCTCAGCGCCGGCCGCCTCGGCCACCACCAGCACTGCCACCGGCCCGGCATCCATGGCCTGGCGCACCTTGGGCAACAAAGCCTCGCTGAGCGTGAAGTCCAGGTAGAGCGAATCCAGCGTGCGGAGATTGACCAACACCTGGCTGCCGCCGGCGGCGACGACATTGCCCGGATCCACCAGCCGCTTGCCGGTATGGCCGGCAACCGGGGCGGTGATGGTGCAATAATTCAAATTCACCTGCGCCTGCGCATGGGCGGCGCGATATTGTTCAAGCTGGGCGGCGGCAACCTCGGCATCGGTCGCCAGTTTCTCGTAATCCTCCTGCGAGATCAACGATTGTTCCAGCAACTTGCGATTACGTTCAAGCGTGGCGCGTTTCTGGGTCAGCGCAGCGGCGGCGGAAGCAACCTGGGCGGCGGTCTGGTCCAGGGCGGCCTGGTAGGCGTCCGGCTCGATCCGGAACAGCACCGCCCCCTGCGCAACCGCCGCGCCTTCCACGAACGGCGCCTCCAGGATTTTCCCGGCGACCTGCGGCTTGATGTCAATCTCGTTCAGCGCGCGCAACCGCCCGAACGCTTCGGCCATCACCGGCACCGCCGCCCGGCTGGCCGTGGCCACCGCCACCGCGGTGGGCGGACGCCCCGCCGGTGCCGGCGGTTTATGGCAGCCGCCCATCAGCCATGCCGCCAACAGGCAGGCCGGACACCGTATGACAACCGCATGCTTCATAACAAACCTCCAACTGGGAACACTCCGGTGAAACAGTCATCCATCCATCGCGCATCGATCAGCGGACCGCCGCGGCCACCGGCACGGCGGGATTAAAATTCAAATCCCCGAGCGCATTGGCGAGTTCCGCCAGCGCCACCCAGACATCCTTTTGCGTCTGGACCAGCCCGCCGCGGGCATCCGCCAGGCTGCTCTGCGAATTTAACAAATCCACAATGTTTTTCAGGCCGGCGGCATAACCCTGCGCGGCGAGTTCGTAAGCGCCCCGGGCATTCTCGAGATAGGACCGGCTGAAGGCCAGCTTGCGCAAAGCCGTCTGGTAGGAATGGAACTTGCCCCAGACATCCGCGCCGGCCGACAGTTCGGCCTCCCGCAGTTGATTGCGCGCCGCCTCCCGATTGGCCTCGGCGGCACGCTGCTTCTGGAGCCGCAGCATGCCGTCGAACAAATCCCAGTCCAAGCTCAAGGCGCCGAGATATTCAAAGGTGTCGTCGTCGTCCATGTCCGCCCCGGAATAACTATGCCAGTAGCGGTTGGCGGAAGCTCCCAGGTTGAGCGACGGCCAGCGCGACGATTGGGCTGAGCGCACCGCGGCAGCGCGGGCTTGCAGCGTCGCGCGCAACGCGGCGATGTCCGGGCGCCGCGCCATGGCTGCGTCCAGCACCGTGCGCAAATCCTGTTCCGCCAGCGCCGGCGGCTCGGTCTGTTCCGGGGGCGCAATTTGCACTTCCGCATCCGCCGGCAAGCCGATGGCGGCGGCCAGGTTGCCACCGGCAATGCGCAACTGGCCCAGGGCATTCTCGCGGTTGTAAAGCGTCCGATCGCGGTCCGCCTGCGCCTGCAAAACGTCCAGTTCCACGCCCAACCCGGCCCCCAACCGTTTTTGCGCCGCCTCCAGGGTTTTTTCCGCCGCGGCCAAATCCGCCTCGGCGGCCTCCAAAGCCGCCCGGGCGGACAGCAGGTTGTAATATGCCTGCTGGACCGCCAGCACCAATGCCTGAAAAGCCTGGTTGAAGGAAAAATTTTTCGCCCGTAACTGTTGCATGGCCGATTCGCGGTCGGCGCGGCGCCCGCCGCAATCCAGCAATAGCCAGTTCAACTGGGCCACCGGGCCGTAACTGGTGGTGTCAATTTCCGTCTGCGCGGTGTTGGCATCGGTGCGTTGCCAGGAAAGCTTGCCGCCGGCCGTCAACTGCGGGTAATAATAGCTGTCCGACTGGCGCAGTTGCGCCTCGGCCGCGCGGGATTCCTGCCAGGCGCGGCCTAACGTGGGGCTCTGCGCGAGGGCCAGGTCCACCAATTGCGGCAGGCGCATCAGCGTGCCAGCCTCCGGCAATGGCGCTTGCGCCGCCGCGCGCCAGGCGCCGTTGGTGGCGGCCGGCGCGCCGGCATCGGGCGTCCACTGCTCCGAACATTTTTCCGGCGCCTGGATGGAGCGGCAACCCGCCAGCACCAGGAGCAACATCCCCGCGCCGCACCAACCGCCAGCCCCGCGCCACCGCTTGCGATCTTTCATATTGAACGTCCCTGGAAAATGTTTTTTATCTAACCATAAACCCCTGGGCAGGTAAAGTTCTAATTTTCACTCCAACACCAGCCAGCCCAAATCGGAGGGATTATCGGTGCGCAGCGCCAGCCGCGAAGGCCAGGGATGGAAGGCCCGCCCCCGGATCAGACGCTCGCCATTCAAGACCGGCGACGGAACCGCCCGGATGACGTCCATCCGCAACGGCCGGCCAATCCGGCCCGGCTCCTGGATAAAATTCAGCGGAATACGCAGAATGAGCGACCATTGGCGCGCGCCGCGCCAGGCGGAAACTTTCCAGGGCTCGCCGTCCGGCGAGCGCCAGCGCTGCCAGCGCGCTCCCGCCGCATTGGCCAGCAGGGTTTGACATGGCCACAAGCGGCGCGGCTCGATCATCACCCCGGCGCAGTCATTATTCCACCACGGGTAGGGAATGTGATTTTCGGCATCGCGTGATAGACACAGCCGCCCCATCTCCGGCTCGTCGCCGATGATGCCGACATACAGGTTGCGGCCGTCATGCCCGGCTTTCCAGACCGTCCGGCGCGGCGCATGCTCCGTGGCGGACAACGCCTGCGACCAATAGGCATGCGGACTCATCACCACTTCGCAGGCAACAGCCGGCAGCGCATCCCAGGCGGCCCCGACGGGCCGGCCGTTCATCGCCGGCGGCCTGGCAAACCGGCGGCAACGATAAACCGCATCCCCGGCGGTGGCGGACGAAGTACGTTCGGCAGCTGTTCCGCCCGCCGCGCGCGGCGCGGCATATCCCGGGAAAAGCGGCCGGCGCGCGGCGATTTGGCGCGCCACCGCGGTGAATTCCGTCCGCAGCAGTTTCTGCAATTGCCGCATCCGCCACCGGATCAGCGCGGGATGATACTTGTAGCCCTCCGCTTCGGAATGAAAACCCAGCCGGGAATCCGCCCGGGCCAGTTTGAGCAACTGGCGGTCCAGCGCAAGTTCGCGCCGGACGATTTTTTGCATGCCGCGCAAGGCGCGCTGTTGCCGCACCGGGGTCTGTAAAGGCAATTCCTCGCGCAGCAGGTAAAAATCCAAAATGTTTTTGGCGCTTTCGAATTGGATGCCCAGCGCTTCCGCCACCCCCAGGTCGCGCTGCCGCTCCGGATGGTTGCGGCAAGCCGCCCGCAACGGCGCCAGCAGCCGCAAGCCGCGATTCCACTCCCGCGACATGCCGGTCAGCAAAGCCTGAAACTCGCGCGCGGTATGGGAATAACAGATCATCTCCCCGATCCGGTCGCCGCTCACGCCGTATTTGACCTGCCAGGTGGGCGCCAGCGGCAGGTCGCGCGGGATCAGGTAAAGCGGCCAGACCGGCCCGTCATGACACGGCCCGTAATATCCCGCCATGGCCGAATACGGAAACTGGCGATAACCTTCCTGGAAATATTTCCAGGCGGCGGCCACCCGCGCCGCATGTTTCCCCCAGTCGCGGCGCGCCAGATACTCTAAAAACGCCTTGTCCGACTGGGGAAATGGCGCAAAGGCCAGTTCGCCCGCCGCGCGCGTCATCAGCGAAGGATATGTTCCGAAATACCAGCCATACATAGCGGCGCTGACGCCCAGGCGGTGCATGGCCCGGTATTTTTCATAGAGATTGCCCGGCACCGGCACCAGGGGCGCCGTGGCTGTTTCATGCGAACACCCCACCTGCAACTTGGCCGACATGCGATTGCCATGCGCCACGGCCCGCCGGGCGCAATCGCGGTAAAGCCGGCTCGGGCCGACATACGCCAGCCAGTAGTCGCCCAGGTAACGCTGCCGGCCCAGTTGCCGGGCGCGGCCACCCGACTCGAAATTATGCTGCAAAATCACGTTTCCCGGCACATGGCCGGCGGCATCGGCCGTCAGTTTTTCGCCCCAGCCGATATACTGGCTGTACGGCCAGGAAATCAATTCCGCCGCCGGGTTGACCGCATGCATCCCGCGCGCCATGGCGGCGAGGGTGTCCGCCAGCACTTCCCGCGGCCGGCGTTTGGAACAACGGGGACATTGGATGTCGCGCACGCCGGCCGAATAACAGTGCGTCACGCGCTCGCCAACGCTGATCACCATCATCCCGCCCAGGCCCGGCGCCGCCGTAAAGATTTTACGGGTGGTGTCTTCCACGTAATGCAATCCCGCCCGGGTGCTGGTGCAGAAATACACATTCCCGCTCACGCGGTGTCCGGCCAATTCCGGGTGCTTTTGCAAGACCGGGCTGCCGGCCGGAATGCCCGCCGGCTCGATGCAGAAGATGTAAATCCTGATGCCGTAGCGCGCGCATTGGGCGATCGTCCGATTAAGCTTGGCGAAGCGGCGGGCGGAATCCCGGCCGGCATCGGGAAAAATATCCGTCCTGACCAGGTCCTTCCACTCCACCGTCAGCCACAGGCCGTTGACGCCGTCATGCGCCAGCCGATTAAGGTATTCCGCGGGGTAATAATCAACATCGTCCAGCAGTTCATCGCGGTTTTTCGGCGGGCGCTTGATTGGTCCGAAGAAACAGCGCGAGATGCGGGTGCGGATCACCGGCGCGCGTTGCGTGGTCCCGATTTTCAGGAAAGGCCCGCCGCTGCGCAGCATTTCATCCTCCACGAAAACCAGGCCGCGCCGGATGCCTTCCGTATCCCCGGCCAGGATCCGGCATTCCGCGCGCGATACGGCCAGCCGGTAGGTTTCGGCGATGGCAGTCTTGACCTGCGCGGTGATGATCCGGTACGGGCCGCGTTCCGGGATGCCACCCCGCCGGAGAAACCGGTGGAAATCGGCGTGCATGGTTTCCAGCCGGCCGGCGGGATCGGGGAATTGAAAATCCAACGCCACCCCGCCGCGCAAGTCCGCCTCGCCTGGCCGCGGCCGGCGCCGTTCCCAGCGGAGAGGGCGGCGGTGCAACGGCGTCTTCAATTCATCTATGAAACGCCAGGAAGACTCCGGCGGCTGGGGCGGGATGGCAGGCGACAAGCTGGCGGCGGCGGGAAATTGTTCGAGTGCTTCTGGATTTTTCTTCATGGTTCCACACAAGATGATCGGTTTCAGCCCCACGGATTTGCGCAAACATACCACCGCTCCATGCTTGCTTCAAATCAATTAAACGCCCATCACCGTTATATTTCGAGGATCTCAACCATCCGGATGGAAACTGCCGTCAATCCTGAAGCTGATTTTCCAGAGCATCATGTCGGCGGTCGGCGGATAGCCGGCATCGCCGCCGTTATGCCCCACCACCAAGATCCGGCCGTCATCCAGTTGGACGGACACCGGGTAATAGAACGTGGTCGGCAGCGTCTTGATCCTGACCCACTGCCGGCCATCGTCAACGCTCCCCCAGATTCCTTCCGTCGCGATATAGAGCAAAATCCCTTCCCGGGTCGGCCGCAATTCCGGATGGCCGCCATGCGGGATATCGAGCTTTTCCACCGGGCCGGGCGTCCAGGTCTGCCCTTGCTTTTTCAACCGCATCTGCCGCCGGTTCCAGCGGGCGCCGGTTTGCTGATTGTGCGCATCCAACTGGTATGGAGCGGTCAGGTCGGCCACTCTCGCCAGCATCAAAATATCCCCGTTGCCCAATTCCACAATGGCCGATTCGTTAGGACAGATTTCCGCATCGCCGCTGATGGCCTTGACCGGTTCCGACCATGTCAGGCCGTCATCCATGGAACTCAGCAGATACGTGTCGGTGACGGGGGCGGCTTTGTCTCTGCGCCAATACGCCGACATCAACAACCGGCCGTCTTGCAGATTGATGATCCGGGAAATAAAAACTTCCGGGCGGTTTTCCTCCGGATAAACCGGCTGGAATTCCGACCAGGTGCGGCCATTGTCCACGGAACGGCTGAGCGCCCCGCCGGAATATTTTTGCGGAAGACGCCGGCCTTGCGTATGGCGCAAGAGCGTTCCCCGGGCAGTCTGCATCAGGAGGTGAATCGCGGGCTGCCAGATGCTGTCCTCCAGCGGCTCGACATAGTGATCGCGCCAGCGGGCGAAGAATATTTTCGTGTCCGCCGCCTGGATGATCTTGAAACTCCGGTTCAACCCGCTGAAATTATAGGCGTCATTGCCGAAGAACGCCATGCCCGGCGGAATCGGCTTGGGCAGCGACGGGTTCCGCGACCCGGTGACTTCGTTGAATCCCACCAGGATATCGCCGTTTTGAAGCTGGACGATCCCGCTCCAAGCCACCCAGCCGGGAGTCTGCAGCGAATGGTAGACGGCGGGATACAGCCGCAAATCCGATATTTCCAGATATGCGATCTGTTCGCCGGGCGTGCGTCGGGTAGTCATGAGATGATTTCCTTGAACAGGAATTCGGCGATCATTTCCGCGCTGTCGCGCATCAGCCCGTAACTGGCGACCACCGTCCGCAATTCGTCGGGAATCAGCAGTTCCGCATAAGGCACGGTGGCGATCAGCACCACCGGCTTGCCGAACTGCAGCAAATCCCGGAGGAAAGGTTTGGTATCGTTCTCCAGTCCGCGCGAGAAATTACCGGTCGCCACGATGATGTCGAAATGTTCGATCACCTGCCGGATTTTCTCCATCGCCGCCGCCGTGGTCTTGG
>CAZYXU010000095.1:0-14216 GCA_964650945.1 uncultured Verrucomicrobiota bacterium
CGCCTCTTCGGCGGAGCGGATAACGGTTGGCAGGATTAACAGCCCCAGCGTCAGCGCGCCGGCCAGCACGCTCTTGGAAGGCGACACTCGCAGGGTGTTGATGAAAAACGCCAGGCCAAACATGCCGAACACGATGCTCGGCACACCCGCCAGAGTGCTGACGCAGGAACGCAGCAGGCTGACGATGCGGCCCGGGCGCGCATATTCGGCGAAATAGATGGCGGCGATGATTCCCAGGGGCGCGGCCATCAGCATGGCGCCCAGGGTCAGGTAAAGCGTGCCCAGCAGTTCCGGGCCGATACCGCCGAAGAAGTGGATGTCCACCGCCTTGTCCGTCAAAAACCGCCAGTAAAAAGTCCGGCGCGGACACAACATGTCCGGCAGGTGGTGCGCCACGTAATCCGGCAAGTCGGACAATGGCGTGCCGGCAAACTGTTCCTTGCGCGGGGTGTATTTGGCTACGCCCATAGCGCCGGGCGTGGAATAATCCCAGGTCTTGGCATACATCAATTCGTTAAGTTTAACCAGCGCTCGGTCCCAGCGCGCCTGGCCGAATTGCTGCCGGGGCATCAGCCGTTCCGGATCGCCCGGCAGCGGCCCGAGCAGGGCGCGCAGCGCTTTTTCAAGTTCGCGGTATGGGCCGGCTAACTCCCGCCGCCGGGCGGCAGGCAGGCTTTTATATGCTGCGAGCATTTTGTAAACCGGCCGGCGCGCGGCCTCCGTCGCGGCGATTTCCCGCTGCAGCGCATCCGTATCGCCGCGGTTGAAGAGCGCGCGCATCTGCTTGCGGTGCTCCACCGTGGCCCGGAAAACCATGGCGCCGGTTCCCTGCCGGAAAATCGGGATGATGATCACCGCCAGGGCGCCGATCATCAGGGCGATGGCGAAAAAGCCCGCGGCGGAAAACGCCCGATCTAATAGTTTGCGGGTAGCCAGGTGCATTATGCTCCCTTCAATTTGCGGCGCTGCCGCGCCACTATCCATTCGGCCGCCAGGTTGCATATAAAGCAAAAAAGCAGCAGGCATAGACCCATAGCAAAAAGCACATGGTAGCGGTCCGACCCGGTCACCTGGTCGGCCTCGCCCATGTCGCCGGCGATGGTGGCGGTGAGCGTGCGCACCGGCGCCAGGTAATTGAACCAGGGCGCAGGAATTTGCGCCGCGTTGCCGGAAGCCATCCAGACCACCATGGTCTCGCCGAGCGCCCGCATGACGCCCAGCAGGACGGCGGCGAAGATGCCGCTGCCGGCGGCGGGCAGGATGGTGCGGCAGACGGTTTCCGCGCGGGTGGCGCCCAGCGCGTAGCTGGCCTCGCGCAGTTCGCGCCCGGCGGCCTGCAAGGCATCTTCGGAAACGCTCACTACCGTCGGCAGCGCCATGACGCCGAGGATCAGCGAGACGTTCAGGGCATTTGTCCCGGAAATCACCGTGATGCCGGCCAGGCGCCGCCCGACATGCCACACCAGCCACAACGCGCCGGCGGCCAGCGCCAGGGTGAGCGGCCAGCGCAGCCGGCGGGCGCTTACCTGGTTTTTGACGGCGGCCGACAAGGCCTCGCCGCCGGCCGCCGCCCCCATCAGCACGGCCGGCCCGGCCAGCAGCCACCAGGCAAATCCGAGCAGGCGTCCGCCGTGATTCTGGAGTAACGGCGCAAAAACAACCAGCGCGAAGAAGCCGTAGGCGACGGAGGGAATGGCTGCCAGCATTTCGATGATGGGTTTGACCGCCTGGCGCGCGTTGAACGGCATGACATCGCTCAAACACACCGCCGCCGCCACACCCAGCGGCGCCGCCACCAGCGCGGCGCCCAGCGTTACCAGTCCGCTGCCGACGAAAATCGCCAGCGCGCCGAACCGCGCCGGATCGCGCGAGGGATACCAGGCGGTGTCGGTGAAAAACTCAACCAGCCCGCGCTCCCGGAAAAACGGCCAGGCGTCGCGCGTGATGAAGTAGAAGATGAACAACACCGCCAGCGCCGCCGTGGCGGTAATGGCAAACAGCAATCCCCGCCCCAGCATGGCCGCCAGGTTTTTGCGCACATGGGCCGGCGCGTTGAGCACCAGGCCCTGGCTGCCGTTTTGCGGATGTTGTGTGCGTGGCATATAAAAATCCCCGGTAGCGGGCCGGGTGGCCCTTTACCGGGGACATGCTTCACGACGGCGGTTTGCCGAAGGTGAAGGAATTGTTAGAAAATGATTAGAGGCCGTATTGCGTCACCGGCACAAAGCCGATGGTTTCAATCATTTCCTGGCCCGCCGGCGACAGGTGCAGGGTGATGAAACGATACAGGTGGCTGCCCATGGCCGGATATTGATCGGTGAACATGTATAATGCCCGGGCGATGGGATACGCGCCGCTGATCACCGTTGCCTTGCTGGGCTTGACATCATTGATCGCCAGTGCCTTGACGGTCTCATCCACGAATCCCAAACCGGCATAGCCAATAGCGGACGGGGTGCTTTGGACGCGCTGGCGGACCGCGCCGTTGCTGCCGACATATTCCGCGCCGGCGCCGATCTTTTCCTTGATGCCGTCATGCTCCATCACCAGGCCGTAAAAGGTCTCGTAGGTGCCGCTGTTGGTGTCGCGGCTGATGACGACAATGGCCATGTCCGGCCCGCCGACTTCCTTCCAGTTCTTGATTTCACCCGTGAAAATTTTACGAACTTGTTCGATGGTCAGTTTCTCCACCGGATTGGAAGGATGCACCATGATCGGGAGACCGTCCAGCGCCACGACGTGGGCTACCGGCATGACGCCCTTTTCCACCGCCGCCTTGAATTCGCTGTCCTTCATGAAGCGCGACATGACGCCGATCTGGCAGGCGCTGTTGATGAGGCTTTTGGCGCCATTCCCGCTGCCGGATTCGCTGACCGTCACATTGACGCCGGGATTCATTTTCATGTAATGCTCGGCGAAGGCCTTGGCAATCGGGCCCACCGTGGTGGATCCATCAATTACCATGTGTTCCTGCGCGGATGCTGTCACAGCACCAACGGCGAGGAATAATACCGCTGTTTTGATGATTTTATTCATTGTCCGTCTTCCTTGTTTGATTTACCTGTTTTCCGCAGTTCATTTATTTTGAGTCTTCCATGCCATTTCCGCTTGTAGTGCTGGCATCCTGCCCGCGCCCCCGGAGCGAAGGCTGGAAGCCTTCACTACAACATCAGGAATGCGGGATGATCCTCGCAGCCTGTTTCCATCTTGATTCTGGCGCCTCGCTTTCTTGATCGGGTTTGTTAATTAATCGCCCCCGTAATCTGCCGCCGGGGCATTAGTCCATGATTGGCGGAGTGTTAGCATTGCGTTATGGCGCGGTAACGTGTTTCTGACAATCCGCCAATCCGGATTTAATCAAGGGAATTTATATTTTTTCGCGACAGTTCAATCCATCTACCAAGGAGGTGAGCGCGCGGAAAAGCAGACGGGTCAATGAAAGCAGCAGGTTGAGTCAAATTCATACGGAAAGGCAAAGAGGAACATGCAAGCAATGAAAAATATCGCGGTGACAACGTTATGCCTGGCGGCCGGGTTGGCGGCGACGGCCTGGGGACAAACAAACCTGTCGGCCGGCCAAGCCGAAGCCAAGGCGGCAGTCAAGCCGGAGGTCAAGGCAGTTTCCTGGACGGATAACATTAAAGTGAAAGGCGATGTGCGAGTGCGTTATGAAAACATTGACAAGGAAGGCGATCCCGTCCGCAGCCGTGAACGGTACCGGGCGCGGTTGGGGGTTGAAGGCAAGGTTAATGAGGAAGTCAAGGCGGGCGTCGGGATTCGGACCGGCGGCAAGGACCCGGTTTCCGGGAACCAGACCATGGGGGATGGTTTTACCGGCAAGGATATCGCCCTGGAATTGGCGTACGTGGACTGGCAACCGGAATTGACCCCGGGCCTGTCTTTAATCGGAGGCAAAATGCAAAAACCGTTTTTCCAGGTGAGCGATCTGGTTTGGGACGGCGATTTGAACCCGGAGGGCGGCGCCCTGCGTTACAAGCTGGGCATGGGGCCGGCCAATCTGCTGGTAAATGGCGCGGCGTTGGCCGTGACGGAACGCAGCAAGGATAGCGACACGGTGATTTACGCCGGGCAGATGGGCGTGGATGTGAAAACCGCTGTCGGCCTGAAATTGCTGGCCGGGGTCAGCTATTATTACTACGACAACATGGAAGGTTTCGGGGTGATTGACTGGGAGGACAGCTTTAAAGGCTACGGCAACACCATCATCAAGACCACGGATGCCGAAGGCAATGTAACCAAAGCGGTTTATGCCGATGAGTACCGCGAACTGGAATTGCTGGCGTCCGTCGGATTCAAGTGCCCGTTGACCGGCTTGCCCTGGAAATTTTACGGCAATTACGTAAAAAACACCGAGGCGGATGACAATGACACCGGCTATCTTGCCGGCGTTTCATTCGGCGAGGCGAAAGCTCCACGGTCGTTCGAGCTGGGCTATAATTATCGGCGCCTGGAGGCGGACGCGGTAGTGGGCGCTTTCACGGATTCCGATTCCTGGGGCGGCGGCGCCAACGGCAAGGGGCACAAGTTGATGGCCGCTTACCAGGTGGGTAAGAACTGGACGCTGGGCGCAACTTATTTCATTGATGAATTGGGCATCAAGGACGGCGAGACCAGCAAGGATTACAAACGCTTCCAGTTGGATTTGGCGGCCAAGTTCTGAAAACAGCGCGGACGTTCCGGTCCGCGTGCCGGGGCCGGAACGTCCACTGCCGCGGTCTGCTCCGGATTTGATAAAAATCCGGGCATTCGCCGCCGCGCAATTGGCTGGCTGGCGGCGGCTTGTTACAACACTTTCGCAGTCGAAGGGGGAGACGGCAGAAATGATTTACCTTGGCAAATTGGAACGGCCGGCAGCCGGCAGAAAATGTTTAACCAGTGTGGGGCGGGCATTAAGGCGGCAAAATATCGCCAATGTACAATGCCTGGCTGAGCGGTTGAGGCTGCTGCCGGCGGATGTGCGCGCAGCTTTGGAGCATTGGGTGGCATGCGGCCGGGTGGAATTATTGCGGCCCTGGCGCTGGCATTCGGATCCCGACGATCAATTGGATTATTACCGTTGGCGGCAACCTACGGATGGCGATCATTTGTGGGAGCAGAATATTTGCGGCAGCCGGCTGGGCGGGGGGCATTTCTGCCCGCATGCTTTTGTCCTGGAGCGCGCGGCGGCCAGAAATCGTCCCAGTCCATAACGTGCTCAGATTTCCCGGTCGGAGGGACGGGCAACGATGGTTTTTTGTTCGTTCTCCAGGTAGCACAGACCGGTCTGGTCAATCCGTGCTGCCACGTCCCAGTTCGTCTGATCCGGCAATTCGTTGATGATTTCCACCCGGCCCCATGGAATAATCCGGACGTCTTTGCATCCTTCCATAATTCCGCCTGTGTATTTGCCTTGGCGAAGAATTCCCGCATGTCCGCCGATATTGCCGCCGAAATGGAAGGTTTTGCACAACAGCACCAGGTATTGCGGCGTTTCGCGTAAGACATCCCCGATGGCTACATGATTGTGGGCCGTGGGATAGGGCTTGACCCACCGGACCTTGACTACTTTTCCTGCCAGCATATTTCCTCCTTTTTTCTTTGAGCTATTGAACAGGATTGTTGTTAGGTGGCGGTGAGCGTTCGGTTAAATTTGAGTTTACGCTATGGTGATGGCGGACGGCGGCGCCAACGCCAAGGGGAGAAGAAGAGAATGAACCGCCCCTGCTTCGTCAAGACTACGCAGGGCACGGCGAGACGCTAAGGGAGAAGCAGAGAAAGGACCGTCAAGCAGGTGATCAAATTTCAAAACTGACGTTTTAAAAGAATTCACTGGCGTCCCATAAGGGACGCCAAGGCTGAAGGTTATTAGACTGTAGGCTGTAGGTTAAAACCCCGAAAAACATCGGCAAAAAACCGGAACTGTGTTTTCCGATCCGATGCTTGAAATCCGCGGTTTTCCTATAGTCTACAGCCTTCAGCCTGCAGTCTGAGCATCCTGTGGGATGCTAATGAAAAGAATTCTGTATTCAGGCATCAGAGTGCAGAAAGATTGCACGGTATTCCGAACACCGAACACCGAACACCGAACACTGAACACTGAACACCGAACTCTGTGCCTAAGACTTAGGTGACTGCGGGATGGTGATGGTGAAGATGCTGCCGGCGCCGGGGGTGCTGGCGACGCTGGCGCTCCCGCGATGCGCGATGGCGATGTGCTTGACAATGGCCAGCCCCAGCCCGGAGCCGCCCAAGGCCCGGCTGCGGGCCTGGTCCACGCGGTAGAATCGCTCGAAAATTCGTGGGAGATGCCGGGCTTCGATCCCGGGCCCCTGGTCGGCAACATGGATGGCTACCATGGCGCCGGCGCTTTCCGCCCGCACGGCGATCTGCGTGCCGGCGCCGCTGAATTTGACGGCGTTATCAACCAGGTTGCTCACGGCCTCCTCCAGCAAAGGGGCGTTGATGGGCGCGGCCAGGCTGGCCGGGCAATCCAGTTTGATGGTGATGCTCTTGGCGGCGGCCTGGGCCGCCAGGGAGTCCACCGCGCGCCGCAGCATGCCGGCAACGTTTGCGGTTTCCAGGGGTATGTTTTGGCGTTCGGCGTCGAATTCGATGCGGGAAAGGCTTAACAGGTCCTCGACGATTGCCTGCAGGCGGTTCGCATGCCGGTCCAGCATTTCGAGGAATGGGCGGGATTCCGCGGCGGCGGCCAGGGGGGTGTCGGCGAGGGTTTCGACGCAGCCCTTGATGGCGGTGATCGGCGTCTTCAATTCATGCGATACATTGGCGACAAAATCGCGGCGCATGGTTTCCAGCCGTTTCAGCCGGGAAATGTCGTTTAAGACCACCACGGCGCCGATTTTACGGCCGGCCTGGTCCCGGAGGCCGGCGCCGCGCAATAGCAGAAACACATCCTGCCCACCATGCAGCACGATTTCCGCTTCCAAGGGCGCGGTCGCATCGAGGGTGGCGGCGACAAACTCCTGCAGTTGGGAATTGCGGGCGACTTCCTGGAGATTGCGGCCGCGCGCCTGCGCCGGGGAGCATTCCAGCAAATGCGCCGCCGCGCGGTTGATTTGAATGATGTTTTCGACGCCATCCAATGCTAGAACCCCTTCCGCCATACTGTCGAAAACCGCCTCCTGCTCGTTGCGTTGCCGGTCAATCGTCTCCAGGCGCAGGCGGAGGGCGTCCGCCATCTGGTTCAGCGCCCGGGCGAGTTCCCCGATTTCATCATCGCTGTCACCGGCTACGCGGGCGTTCAGTTCGCCTTGGGCCATGCGCGCGGCGATGGCGCGCATTTCCGAGAGCGGCCGGGTGATACGGTGCGAAAGGCCGAGGGCGATGGCGGCGAAGAGCACAACGATCACCAGGAGCCCGGCGATGATTTGCCGGTAAACGGCCGTCAGCGCCAAGTGCGCATCCGCTAGCGGCAGCGACGTCCGGACAACGGCCAGCGTCCTGCCGGCGTGCTGCGCCGGGATGGCGACGTACATCAGGTGCTTGCGCAGGGTGTTGCTGTAACGGACGGCCTGGCCGGCGGCGCCGGCCAGAGCCGCTGCCACTTCCGGGCGGCGCCGGTGATTTTCCATAAGGGCGGGATTTTCTTGCGAATCGCCAACGACGCGTCCATCCGGCAGGATGATGGAAATCCGGGTTGCAGTCAGCCGCCCCAGTTCCTTACAAACGGCATCGGCCCGGGCGGGGTCCGCCGCCGGGTCCTGCTCCAGCCCCTGCGCGATAATCCGGGCGCGCGCCAGCAGCACCTCCGCGGTCTGCGTTTGATGAAACTCGCGGAAGGCATGCGCGGCATACCAGGCGACGGCCGCCAGGGCCAGCAGCGTAGCCGCTAAAAAAACAAAATAAATCCGCCAGACAAGTTTTCGCGGGCGCATGGATTCGATTATTCCTTGAAACGGTAGCCCACCCCGCGGACGGTTTCGATGTAGTCCGCCCGCGCTCCCAGTTTTTTTCGGATGCCGACGATTTGCACGTCCACCGCGCGGTCGGTGACCGCATAGTCCGCGCCGCGCACGGCGTCCACGATTTGGTCGCGGGTCATAACCCAGCCCGGTCGGCTGGCGAGGAAGTGCAGGATGCGTAACTCGGAAAAGGTCATCTCCACCGGCTTGCCCTTGACCAGGACTTCGTGCCGGCCCGGGTTGACGATCAGGTCATGTGCGCGGACGGTGGCCGCCGGGTCGGCCAGCGGGTTGCGCTTGCGGCGCAGGAGCGAACGCGCGCGGGCGATCAGCACCTTGATGCTGAATGGCTTGGTGATGTAATCATCCGCGCCCAGTTCCAGCCCGGCGACAATGTCGCTTTCCTCGCCCTTGGCGGTGACCATGATGATGGGAATGCCGGCGGTTTGCGGCGACTGTTTAAGTTGCCGGCAGACTTCCAGGCCGTCCAGGCCGGGCAGCATCAAGTCCAGCAGCACCAGGTCCGGCATCTGGCGGGGGATATTTTTTACCGCCTCCTCGCCCGTGGCGGCGGTAAATACCTGGTATCCCTCGCGGGCCAGGTTGTGGCGGAGCAGTTCAAGGATGTCAGCCTCGTCCTCGACAATGCAAATCTTCGATTTGGTCATGCTGACAGAATAACAGAGCGCGGCGATTGATAAAGCGCAAAATTATTAGAAATATGTTAGTAAATACGCTTCGTCTGAACTCGGTTTTGCCTCTCCACCCCCTCCTTTGTAGAAGCCGCACGGTGTGCGGCATCTGCTCTGTATCCCCTGTAGTAGCCGCACGGTGTGCGGCATCCGCCCGGAATATCTCACAAAGCCACTAAGCCACAAAGAAAAAGCAAATTGTTTTACCATCAACAGGGAAAATACATTGCTGAGCAAATAAAACGGAGGTGACGGAATGCCGTTTATTGTCGGAATGCCATTTATTTGACTGGAAGTAGCAGGGGTGGTATAAAGTAAAAAATATGGCTTGGTGCGTGCGCGGTCAACGAGTGGGGGTGTCGGCAGTTTATTTTGTTGGATTTTGTGTTTTTCCGATCAACGGATACTATCCGGCAAAAGTATGCCGTTAAACGGGGAATATCGGGTTGTTTTTGTTGCCTTTTCAGGCCCAACGGACGACAAAACCGAAAATCCCTGTTGGATAATATTATGTCGGACAGGAAGAATATGATGAGAAATGAAATCATACTGATTGCCATCGCCATCTGTTCGACGGCTCTAGCGACCAGCATGAGTCCGCGGCCACCACTTAAAGACCGAGTAATGAAAGCGGACCACATTTTTCTGGCAACTGTTCAGAAGGTGGAAGTTCTCGACGCGCGGACAAATGTTGTGACGACTCCTCCATCTCCGTTAGAACGCGGGACGCGCCTAAGACTCACGGTAAAACCAGAGACAACATGGATCAGAACACCGCTGAAGAACCTGCCACCGGAGGTTCAGGTGACATACGACATCGGGAAGTTCATCTTGTCATACGACGGCGAAAAGGAACACTACCTCAACAAGGAGTTTGTCTTTCTGCTTGTGGGCCAGAAATTCTCCCCCGTTGCATTCCTTTCATTTGCAGAATCCAAAGAACAACTCCCGACCATCATGAAGATTCTCGAAAAGAAACCAATTGAGAAAAAAGACTAGTCCAACAAGATTTCACCGCGTACGTCGCTAACGCGCCGCCGCTGAAAATTGACGTTCGCCTGGAAAAGATGGATAAAGTGCTTCACATAACCAGCGGTGACAGCGCGGGGGGGCGCCTGGCGAAAGCCGGACTGCCCGGCGAGGTATTCGTCTGGCACGACATACTGTATGACGGGCCCCGCTCCCCTGGCTGGCCGGACGAAGATACGCTTAACGCGCGGGCAGCGTTTCTGGAATCGGCCGCCGCCGGCGGGCTGAAGCGGTCGCTCGTTCTGAAGACGCTGCGCGATCAGTACCGCAAGCTGGCAGAGGCGGCGCCGGATAGGCGAAGATCAATGCTCTCGCGGACCGTGACCCGCCATTGGTGGACATCGTCGGGCCAGCCGGCAGACTGCCCAATGGGAGAGCGATCTGTCGCTGAGCGACTTCAAGATCAGAGCATTGCCGAACCAGGCGCTGCCCGGTTTGGTGTACCTCCCCAGACGCTCAGGGTCAGCCCGTTGACAATTGACAGTTGGGATTGTATGCTGCATGATTATGTCATGATTGATGACGGATATGGCGGGAAATACTCGTTTAACATAGCAATGATTAGCCGCATGGAAATGTCAATTGTCAGGGGCTGCCCTGATCCCGTGTGACCCTGGTTTCTGACCCTGATCCCGTGAGGGGGGCGAGCAATGGCTGGCAGTAAACGATTGTTATCCGTGGTGATTCTGGGTATCAGCAGCATTGCCGGCGCCGCAGATGGCGGCCTGGCGCCGAGCCGGGCCACGGTAGCCGGGCGCGTCATCGACACCAATGACACGCCCGTTGCCGGCGCCCGCCTGACGCTGCGGGACTGGGATGAGCGGGGCGGAGGCGGCGGACACCATGCTGAGGCTACGAGCGATGCCGGGGGGCGCTTCGCGCTCCAGGCGCGCGTGGGAACCAGCCGGCTGCTGGTCCAGGCTGATGGTTTTGCCTCGATGTATCGCACACATGATGTCATGGCCGGGATGAATGGCGGGTGGGATTTCACACTGTTGCCGAGTGCGCGCGTAACGGGTTGGCTCCGCGATACAAAGGGCCGGGTTGTCGCCGGGCGCATGCTTGAACTCGTACCGGTGCGCGCGGCGCCGCCGCCCGCGCCTGGAGTGGCCTTCCGGGTTGAGGGTGGCGCCGAGTCGGGCCGTGTCGGCGCCAATGGCGCGTTCGATCTTCGTAATGTCGCGCCCGGCGCGTACGCCATCATCGTCTACCACCCATCGCCTATCGGCGGCGATCGCTGCATGCAACAGGTGCCGGTCAGCGGACGGTTGCTGCAGATTGCGGCCGGCGCCAGGGTTGAAGGACACGAGATCGTGATAGAACCGGCCGAGGACTACGCAATATCGGGTCACGTCAGCGACGCTGCCGGCAACCCGGTCTCCAACGTTTTCATCGCGGTGCAGCAGAACCCTCACGGGCGCCACTGGTGGACCAAAAGCGGGCAGGACGGCGCCTTTCGTATCGAAGGGCTCGACGGGATCGGCACACCCACCGTGACTGTCAACTTCGGCGGCGATGGCAGTCTCTGTATGCCCGGTGTCCCGGTGAACGCGGAAAATGTGGCCCTGGTTTTCCCGGGCAAAGGGGGCGTGGACGGCACGGTGCTCGACGGCCAGACGGGGCGGGGGGCGCCAGTCTTCGATGTCTGCGTTACGGAAGTGCGTCTGGCCGATGGCCGCACCTTCTGGAGGCCCCCGCGTGCAACCGTCACGACTGGCACTAATGGCGCGTTCCGCCTCTCGAATGTACCGGCAGGCCTGGCCACTGTCGAGGTGCGCGCGCGCGGGCTGGGCGTACAGCGTTTCATGGCCCGGGTCGCCGCCGGCAAGACCGAACGCCTCGAATGCAGCATGCGTGGACCCGCGGTGCTGGAAGGGCGCACGACGCTGGATGGCAAGCCGCACCGGACAAACGTAATCCTTGACGGCGAATGGGTGTACTCGGATGCATCCGGCTGCTACCGGTTCGATAACCATCCCAATGGCGATTACGTGGTCTGGTTCTTCGGCGGCGAAGGCTGGCACCGCACGGCGCCGGTGCGCCTGGAATCAGGAGCCGCCACGCGGCTCGATATGGAGTTGGGCGGATCGTGCCGCATCCGGGGAACCGTTGTCTTCCCCGGGGAAGAAGCCTCTTGCTGCACAGTGCGTCTTGCCGCGCAGCCCGCGCGCGGGGGATGGGCAGACGGCCGGCCTAATCCCGAGGATTCCGTGCTGGCCATCAGTTGGGTAAGACAATCCGGGCAATCGTATGACCTGAAGCAAATCCCGCCCGGGCGCTACTGGCTCATGGCCGGCCTGAGCTTCCCGTATTCGTACAGATCGAAGGTGGTCTTCTGCAGGGAGGTCGAACTGGTAGACGGCCAGGAACTGACGATCAATCTGAAATAAAGGCCGGAGCGCGGAACAAACCCGAGGAAAATGGGGGTCAGGAAAATAGGGGTCAGTCAGTAGAAGTATAAATGCTAGTTGACAATTGATCGGGGATATGTGACATTTAACACATGCCTAGACAACATCGCATAGAATATGCCGGGGCGCTCTACCACATCATGGCCCGCGGTGATCGGCGTGAATATATTGTGCGCGATGATGAGGATTGCCGCCGATTTATGTCCACGCTGGGTGAAGTATGCGGCCGGACAGGGTTTATTGTGCATGCGTACGTTCTGCTGCCTAATCACTACCACCTGGCGCTGGAAACCCCGGAATCCAATCTGGTTGACGGGATGCGCTGGTTACAAAACACCTATACCCGCCGGTTCAATACCCGCCACAATATGTGGGGACATGTATTTGGAGGGCGTTACAAGGCGCTGCTGATCGAGGATAAAGATCCCTTGTATTTCAGATGCCTGATTGACTATATACATCTAAATCCAGTGCGCGCCGGACAGGTTGAGCGGGCTGGGAGTATGGAAGAATTTCCGTGGTGCAGTTTGCGTGAATATATAATGCCACCTTGCCGGCGCTCACCATGGTTGAGCGTGGAGCGCGGGCTGAGCGTGGTCGGCTTGACGGATAACGCCAGCGGCCGCCGAAAGTATTTGGAACGGCTGGTCAAACAGGTACAAGCGGCCAAGCCCCGGCAGGCGGGTTTGGTAAACGTCAAGGAATTGGGATTAAGTTTGCAAAGCAGCATCCGCCGTGGCTGGTATTTTGGCAGCCAAACGTTTCGCGAGGAGCTGTTGAGATTAGCCGGGAATGAGTTGGAAGCCAAGATGCTGAAAAAAGCCGATGGATATTGCGGGGCACAAATGCAGGCGCATAGCGAGATGCGCGCGCGGCAGATAGTAGCCTCGGGGTTGAAGTTGTTTAAGCTGGAGGCAAACGCGCTGGCCCGGATTCCTTGTAATGATTATCGCAAGCTGGTGATTGCCGAAGCTGTCCGTTCAGAAACAGTGATGCGGTTGGACTGGATCAAAGATGTGTTAAAGATGGGCGCCCGCGCGTATTGCAGCCAATTGATTACACGACAGAAAAGTCGTTTAATTAACTCCCCGGAACTCCGGGCAAACAGGAACAAACTACTTAATATTGATAATCCTCCTGACTGACACCAATTCCAACTGAGTGTCGCGAGAGCGGTGTTGAATCTGCGGCTGAGTGAGCCTGTATTGGGGAGCACCTTGATGGAAGCATGCAGGAAGCGACTAGCGGGTAGTGCGTATGAGGAAGAATTCCGACAGCTCTGAGTAGACTACGGATCGAAACAAGAAAAACAGGATGCTCCAACAAAGCCCTCGGAGTGTACGCGGTAAACCGCGCCGCTCAAGGGCGACGTTAAGCAATATGAAATATAATGGACTAATCTGGCACGTCGGTATTATCTGTTTCCTTATTACCATTCGTGTCATCACGGCCGCGTCATCTGGACCGCAGGGAGTTCCAGAGTATCCAGAATACAGCGCCGCTCATAGCAACCAGACGACAAAGGTCTCGGAGGCGGACTTTACAGCTGTCACGGCCATCCTAAGGGATGTAGACACAAAGTGGTGGAAATATCAGTTCAAAACGCTAGGATATATTATTTCCATCCGTGGGGGTCTCACAACCAATACCATTATCGTGACGCTGGAGGAAATGCGCTCGGGCGATTTGATCCGTGGCGTTATCTTTGACTACGACCGTAAGAACAAAATGTGGTCGCGGCGTGGCCGAGAAGTTCGAATGCTGGAGAGAGCCGTACTGTCGGAAAACGTATCCTACGAGCAAGGAGAACAGATCATCAAGCTGCTTCGTGAAAAGAAGGAGCTAATAAAGGACCACAGGGTATATGCAATTAGCACTGTCGCGGATGAGCCATTTTCGAGAGATGCCCCTCGGGGCACCCGGTATATAGTTAGGTTATCCGCCCTCACGTTCACAACCTCTCACAACACGAGATTTGTTTACATTACGTTGGAAAACACTGCCTTTCAAATCATCGGCCATAAGGATTTAAATATAATAAGTTAGCTTGCTTAACAAGCGCAAGGAACGCTACGTCGCTACCGCGCCGAAAATGAGGCGGGTCGTTGTCCGAGAGAGGCTTGACGGAATGACCGGTATTCTGTACACTGCTGTACAGATTG
>CAZYXU010000096.1:0-14152 GCA_964650945.1 uncultured Verrucomicrobiota bacterium
CACTGCCCGCGCCGGCGGCCAGGCAACCGGCGAGCATTGCCATCAAAACTTTCTGCATGCGTCCTCCCATTGCTAATCTTTTTGCCATCGCTGCCTGCTAACCTCCGGGCTCCAGCCATCCGAACCGTGCCGTCTCGTAAAAATGCATATCCAACGCCGCGTCATCCCGCCGGAGCGCCGACCAGACATGCGGGAAGAGCGTCTCGTTCCGGAAGAAGCGCATGACATTCATCCGGCATCCCGTGTGCCAGTTGAAATCAGCGCCCAGGCAGGCGCGGGGAATTTCGGCCGTGCCGCGCCAGCCGCCGTTTTCCACGGCAGCGGTTACATGCCAATCCGTCTCGCGGACCCACACGTCTTCCGCCTGCCGGCCCCGGCCCAGATGCAGGATTTTACCCGCCTTGACGCCTTTGGCGTTGAACGAAAACTGGCAGCAGGTTTGCGGATCGTTACTTGCGCTCAAGATGACGGCCACGCTGTCGTCCAGCCCGCCAAAATGCTTGCTCCAGCGCTGATGTTCCAGCAGTTCCGGGCCGACCCGATATTCCGACCGGATAGCCGCGGGATCGCGTTCGGCGCACAGTACGCTGAGATACAGCCGATCCCGGTCCCACGCGGCGGCGACCGCCGTTCCGGCGATGGCCGGGCGGTTGCCGATCGTCACGAATCCGGCGGAATACGCCGCCGCCGGCCATTGCGCGGCAACGGCATCCGGACTGCCGGCCGCGCCGTCCAGGCGCCGGGCGACGAGCACCGGCCGACCCTCACGCTCCCGGCGTTCGCCGGGAATGGCCGCCGGCAGGGGCGCCGCCAGCCGCGCGGCCTGTTCGCAGTAGAATTTCCAGAGGTAGGTGAAAGGTTCGTCAATCAGCGCCAGGTACCGGCGGCGCGCATCCGCGGCCCCATCCGCTTGTTCCAACACCTTGACCATGTGCCGGCGGTCGGCGTCCGGCAGCCGGGCCGCGACGTCGGGAGATTCCAAAAGCTCCCGCACCCGGGCAATCACCCCGGGCGCGTCCGCGCAGGCATCCAGGAAGCCCATCCCGCCCTGGCGTCCCCGCGCAAAAGCCCAGGCCGCGGGCGGGGCGCCTTGATAGGTAAATGAGGCATGCGTGAGCGGCACCCGTTCGAAGGCCAACTTGACCATTTCCGCCGCGGGGAGTTTTTGATAAAATTCCAGGCCCAGTGTCCGCAGCAGCCCTAGTTGTATCCGGCCGGCCATGCAATTTTCCGCCGGCCGCAGATCGTCCGGCACGACCCCGCAGGTGCCGAACCCCTGCGGATGGCAAGCCCGGCAGGTGGGGCACAGCATGCAGTGATCGGGCACCAGCATGACCGGCCGCTCCGGGTAACGCCGCATGGCCGCGCCCACCTCGTACATGCTGTCCCCGGCGAAAACTTCGCCGCGCATCATCTCGGCGCAGCGCCCGTAATGGGCGATGACAAACAACAGGTGTTGCGGGTACAAACGCAGGCAACCGGCCGCGTCAATCGCCGCGGCGGTCTGGCGGCGGATGTCCGCCATCTCGGCGTCAGTCCGGAAGGTATTATGCCCGGGCAGGCTTTGCGCCAGCAATTCCCGCACCCGCGCCCGGCCGGCGGCATAATCCCCTTCCGTGACCCCGCCCATGCCGTTCCAAGCCGGTGCGCCGGGTTGCGGGCCGGCGCCAATTTCCGCGAGCGCGGTGATTTTGCCGGCCACCGCCTGCAAGGCTTCGTAGCCGGTGATGGCGGGTTCCACGACAAAACGCGCCTCCGACTGCCGGCGGTAAAGCTTATCAAGAATTTCCAGGTCCCACAGCATGGTTTGCGCCACGCCCTGGGGGGCATCTGTGTCCCGGCCGGCGTAATTCCCGCCCTGATAGGTGCGGAAACGCAGGCGGACGGCGGGATGGCCGAGGATCGCCTGGAGAATCCGGGTCAAATGCGCATCGCCTAAATCCGCGGCATCCCGGCCGGCCCCCAGCCGGGCAATGATCGCCACCAGTTCATGCGGCCGGACAATAATTTCCGCCGTGTGTCCCGGCATTTTTTCCTGCATTGAAACCTGACTCCTTAACCTGAATCTTGAATGCTTGCAAAACGCGAGTTTTGAAATTGGCTCGCAATATATCGGTTATGGCCAGCCATGGCAAGCATGCAAAGCGCGCGCGGAAGGATGGGGGCGCATCTGCGGGAGGATGGCGTATTCCAGCCGCCGCGCGGCGGGCGGCTGGAAATTAACGTAATCCGAAAATCGTTCCCCGGGGAACATATTCATAACAACCGATATCAACCAATCGCGAGAACCGGTCAAGCCGGTGCCGCCCGCCCAAATCCAACGCGCCTTCCATCCAGGACTGGTTAAGCCCGGCATTCCGGCAGGGCGAAGACTGTTGCAGGCGGAAATCGCCGGCATCCCGGTCAACAAAAACCGGCTCGGCGGATATATTGGCGGACCCGTATATGTTCGTCGGCGCCAGGCAGCAATTGGTAATGCTGCCGCCGCCATTGTCGTTGAAATAGTTGGAATTCGCCGTCGCGGTGTTGTAATAAACGATCGTATTCCGCAGTTTGCCGCCGGAATACGCGGCACCGGTGCCCCGGTTATGCACGCCGCCGGTGCCCCCGAAGGTAATGGGGCTGTAAGCCCGGTTGCTGACGATGGTGCAGTTGTCCACCAGGCCATTGTCCAAATACATGCCGCCGCCTTCCGCCGGGTGCGTGAGGGCGGTGTTGTAACTCACCCGGCAATTGCGCACCTGGCCGTAGGCGCCGATAAGATAAACGCCGCCGCCGCGCGGAGCGGCGTTGCTGCAGACGGCGCTGTTTTCCAGCAAGGTTGCGCCAACGGTGGCTTGCAAGGCCACGCCGCCGCCGCGCAAGGCGACCGCCTGGTTGCGATCGATCCGGCAATTCCGGATGACGGCGCCGTTGCCGCTGCGCACATAAATCCCGCCGCCGTAATTGGTGGCGCTGTTGTCGTGGATATCGCAGTCAAGGACGGTGCCGCCGGACTCGATATTAACGCCCCCGCCGTTATTCGTGGACACATTGAAGGCGATCCGGCACGAAGCCACCAAAGAGCCGGATTGAGATAAATTAACCCCGCCGCCGCCGCCCGAAGCGCTGGGGCAATAGTTATGGATAATTTCACTGTGGGTCAGCGTGCTGCCGGTCCACATCAGGATCCCGCCGCCGGCCGGCGATATGCAATGGGTGACGACGCAATTGCTGACCGTCCCCTGCCGCAGAAAGATGCCGCCCCCATACGAAAGATCGTACCCATTGCTGATGGTAAACCCGCACAGCAGGGCATTGGTGTGGAAAATGTAAAAAGGCCGGATGGTCCCCAGGCCGTCCACCAGGGTGTCGGCGGGATTGGCGCTGAACGCCCGGATACTGATGCCATTGGTGACCAGCACGTAAGCGGTCATCGGGTAGATGCCGTTCGAAACCACCACGTGGTTGAGCGCATTTGTCTGCGCCTTGACCACGGCATTGCTGATGGTGCGGAACGCCGTCTCCCAGGCAGTGCCCGCCGTACCGGCAACGTCGCTGCCGTTGGTGGCCACGTAATAGGTGACGGCCGGCGCCGGCGGAACCGCCGCCAACCAGACCGCGGCGGCCGCGGCGATCAGCCGGCCGGCCCGCTGTATCCAATAACCGGTCAAGAATGACTGCATGGTGTTGCTCCTGATTTGATGGTTGGCTGCCTGTTCTGTGTTTTCCGCAAACAAAATTTTTTACGGCAAAGTCAATCCCTGGGTATCCCATTCCGCCGGCCCATAGACCCGGCGCCAGCCTATCGCGCCCGCGCAAACACTGGCGGCGGGATTCTTCATGATCGCCGCCTTGACCCGGCTATCCAATTCCATGGGCGCCTCCAGGATGACCCGGCTGCCCGCCGGCACGGGCGGCAGCGTCAGGCGGGTTTCCTCGAATAAAAAGCGCGGAGTGCCGGCCGCGACCCGCTGCTGCGCGACCCGCGCCAGCACCGACGTGGCGGCGTCGCCGGACTGGACGGCATAAACCGTCACCGTATGCACCCAGGGCGCGAAGCCGTTGGTGATGGAAAAAACCGCGTGATAGGCGCCGCCATTGGTTGCGACCCGGTCGGTGATATCGAACCGGAAGACGGGATTGTTGGTCAGAAAGTCGCTCAGCGTCCATCCGCCCAGGGGTTGTGTGCGCGATGCCGGACGCGGATCGGTTAATCCGAGTTTGACCGCCCGGTCCCAGGCGGCGTCGCAGGTCCGCAACAGTACCGGAATGGTTTTGGTTAAACGTTCGTGCCATTCTGCCGGCGGCGCGTGCAGGGCGCCCCACTCCGCCAGACTGAACCGCGCGCGCTGGGCAGAGGCATCCAGCCGGTTCAATTCCCGCGCCAAAACGCCTTGCGCATCGGCGCCAAGCGCTTGGGCATCAAGCAAATCGGCCATGTTCCACAGGCTGTCAAACGCCTCCAGTTGCGCGCGGGTGAACCTGGATTCGCAGACCATCGCAGGCGCCTGAGCCTGCGCCGCCAGCGCTTCGGCACGGCGAGCCCGGTCAAGCATCTCCCCGCGCAGCCCCGCATCGGCCAGGCGCGCGGCGCCGAAAGGCTTGTCGCGGAAGCCCAGCCCCATATGCGCGGGTGTGCTGCGCATCCGGGCGATAAAATCGCTTTCCGCCAGCTCCATGCCCGTCTCGCCCGCCAGCACGGCCCACTCGGCGAACAAGACCGGATCGCAAATGCCCGTCACCGTCGCGTAAGCGCGCGCAAACTCCGCCGGCGACCGGCCATGGGCGTTCCAGGACCATTCCGCCAGGGCAATGACGTTGAACGCATGCCACCGTTCGTCGGGCACCACAAATGCGCTCACGGCAGACAGTTTTTTATCAACAAACTCCCGGCAGCGCATTTGCAGGAACTGGGGCGCCGTCCACGGCACAATGATGCGCATGTTGCTGGTGATCTGCGGGACCACGCTGAGAAAGCGCCCGGCCCGGGCGGCCTGCTCCAGCAAAGGATAAATCAGCGGCTCGTAGCTGGTGCGGTAAGTCAGGGTGCCGTTGTAATACCAGATGCCGATTTCCGGCGGCAGCAGGTCCAGCACGAGCTGGTTCTGCTCGGCCTCGCGGTAACTGCCCTGCGACGTCCCGATGATCAATTTTACGCCGGGATATTTTTTCCGGACTTCCCCGAAGGCCGCCAGGATGGCCTGGGTTTCCAGCACATATTGGTTATGGCCCCGGCATTTTTCGCAATGGCAGGCCATCGGTTCTTCCGACAGCCAGACTTCGAGTTCCCGGTGGTGATCCTTGACCAGTTCCGCCATAGCCAGCATCCAGCCGGTCAGCAATTCCCGCGTCGCCGGACTGGACATGCACAGGCCGTAAACGCCCCGGAAATTCAGGTAAGGATTCAAGGTCTGCCCCGGATCCGGGGTTCGGATCACCGTCTGTAACTGCGGAAAATTCGTATTTCCCTGAAATTTCCACAGTTGCCGGGCCAGCACGGCCAGGTGGTATAAATAGGGCACTTCCTTGACGCCCTCGGCGGCCGCCGCCAGGATAACGTTGGAGGCCGCGGCAGCACCGTTGAAATATGGCGCGCCTTGTTCGTCCAGCGCCGGCCCCAATTGACTCTCGTGCAAATTCATCTTCCAGCGGGCCATCCACGCAAAGTCCACGTCGGTCATCGCCTCGCCGCGGCCGGCCAGGTCCGGCCAATCGTGAATGGTCGGGAGCGGCACGACCAGCGGGGTAGCGGCAACGGCCGTGTCCGGAGGCTTGACCAATTGCGTCAGCGTGCGCGCGGCATACAGCAACCCCAGGGGGGTGTTGGCCATGGCATGCAAATGCACACAGCCGTCCGCCCCGGGCGCTGCGTGCCAGATGGCATAAGCCTGGTCGGGGTTGGGCGCGGCACGCAGAAAATCAACCTGCTCCGATGCCGGCGTCCGGGCGTCCGCCAGTTGGAGATGCAGCATGACGGCCGCCTGGCCCGGCTGTCCCTGCGCCCAGCCGGCCAGCAGGCGGCGGATGGTCAGAGCCTCCGGAGCCGCCGCCGGCCATGCCGGCAGGTCCAACGCCACCGCGCCGGCGGTAGTTTCCCGGGCGTCAGTTACGCGCATCTGTTTGGGCAGGGGAATGACCCGGTCCGACCAGGGGATGGCGGCGGCAATCTGGGATTGATCCGCCGTCTGCCCGTGCGCATTTCCGGCCGCCCCCAGCATGATGGCGGCGGCCAAACCCGCCAGCCCCAGCGCTCCGGCGCCCCGCCGACACCGGCCGCCCCGCCTGAAACCATGGATCGTCATATTTGCCCACTCCTTGATTGGCTGAGAGTTTTTCAGCGCCGGATATCCAACCGCTTACTCCAAACAGCACCGCACCTATAGTTTTGAATCATAGCCGCCAGAACGGAAAACACCAATTGCAATTTTCGCCAATTTGTTATAAATTTTACGCATGCAATGCGCGAAAAAATCGCCGGCGTTCGTGGCCATCATCACGTTGAAAAACATGCCGCTCTACCGTCAAATGCACCAGGGAGTGGCCGATTATGCCGCGCGCCAGACCGGCTGGCGCCTGGAATTCATCTATCACAACAGCCCGCGCATGCGCACGCTCACCCCCGGCGTCTTTGGCGGGATCATCCTGACCAGTCCATTCCGCGATGCCCTGCAACTGATCCGCGGCTGGCCGACGCCGCAGGTATGCATCAGCGGCAGCCGGAGCGGCAGGCCGTCAAAATACCGCTTCCCCGTCATCCAGACCGACAATGCCGCCATCACCCGCATGGCGGCGGAACACCTCTGGCGCCAGGGATGCCGCCGCCTGGTTTTTTATTGCATGCCGGCGGCCCTGGCGGATGGCACGGGCTGGCATGACGAACGGCGGGCGGCTTTCCTGGAATGCGCGCAAAAATACGGCGCGGCGGATGGCACGGCTTTTTGCGGGCCCGCCAACATCCGCCCGCCGGACGACGCCTTCGCCATCACGTTAAAATGGCTGCGGCAACTGCCGTTGCCGATTGGCATCATGGCCGCCAATGACGAGCATGCCCGCATGTTGCTGGACGCCTGCGGCGAGCTCAAACTGGAGGTTCCGCGCCAGGTGGCGGTGATCGGCGTGGATAACGATGAATTCATCTGCAATTTCACCGTGCCGCCTCTGACCAGCGTCATCCAGAATGCCGAGCGCTCCGGCTTCGAAGCCGCGCGGTTGTTGGACGCCCAGTTGCAGGGCCGGCCCGTGGAAAAATACATGCTGATGCCGCCCCGCGGCGTGGCCATCCGCCAGTCCACCGACCGCCTGGCCGTGAGCGACCCGGTGATGCGCAAGGCCATGGATTTCATCCGCCGGGATGCGCCAGGGCCAAACATCAGCGCCGCCGATGTTGCCGCCCGCGCGGGCGTTTCGCGCGCCACGCTGAACAAGCAAGCGCGCCGCCTGACCGGGCAAACCATTCACGCCATCATCGCAACGGAACGCCTGCGGCGCGCGCAGGCTTTATTGGAAAACACCAGCCTGCCCATGAAGCAGGTAGCGGGACAAGCCGGGTTCAGTTCCGTGCAATACATGCACAATATCTTCAAAAAGCAGACCGGCGGCAGCCCGGGCGATTGGCGGCGGCAATGCCGCTAGCACTGTTTTCCGTAGTGTCCGCTCCATGAGCGGATACTCCGGCAGTCGAGGAGGCATGCCGGCACGGATGGTAGGGCGAACTCTCCGAGTGAGCCGCTCCGAAGTGGCGCCGACGTCCCGTCAGAGTTCCGGACGGCTCCGCCGGAGGCGTCGCCCCACCAAATTTGCAGCGGAGACAGTGGCGCCGACGTCCCGTCGGCGTTCCCACCCGATTTTCAGCGGAGTCTGCCGCGAGGACGGTCTTACGTCTTTTTGGGCACGGCGGTGTCGGCGTATTTGGATTCCTCGCCCACCACCACCAGATAGTCGTTATCCACCAGCACCTGCAAGAGCGACGCCAGGGTCTCCTTGGTCATTTTCGATTCCGGGGCGACCACGACGGTGATGTACTGGCTGACTTTTTTCTGCTTCAAAATCTTGGGAATCTCGGAGACCTTGTAATTCTTGCCGTCCATCTCAAAAAGCTGGTCAACGGTCACCGTGGCGTAAATTTCCTCGGTGAACTGCAAGTCGCCGGCAGTCGCCGCCGTCGGCTTGAGCGCGGGCGCGGGCGCGGGTTTGACCGCGGATTTAGGCGTGGTCGAGCAGCCCGTCAAAAATGCAACTCCCACCGCCGCCACCGACACAATTAACAGGCGCTTCATAACTCACTCTCCTTCTTTTGAACCCCGCCGTGTTCAGCCGCGGCAGGCACCAAGCCGCGCGGCACACGGCAATACAAACAAACAAGCGTAATGTTGATAAAATCACCGCGATTGTCAAGCACTTTTTTCCAAGCAGTTTGAACTTGCCTTATGGCGGCCGTCTTGATACTTTAATGGTTTTCACAAGGCGGATCGGGTTGCACGCGGAAGCGCCGGCCCGGCCGGCGGACAGATTTTTTGTCCGCGCCGCCAAATAATAAGCCCGCAACGGCGGGCTGGAAGCGAGCGCCATCCCCGCCACCGGGACTGGCCAAAGCGGATTGTTCCCGACAGGGAACCAACCAAGGAGGTCGTTGTGGCTGAAGCAGTATCCAAGCAGGAAGTCGTCAACATCGGGATCAACGAATTGCTCGAAGCCGGCATGCATTTCGGGCATCAGAGCAAGCGCTGGAATCCGAAAATGAAACGGTTCATCTTCGGCAAGCGCAACGGCATTTACATCATTGATCTGACCAAGACCCTGGCCCAGTTGCAACAGGCGCAGCAGTTCGTTTACGAAACCGTGGCGCAAGGCCGCGGCATTTTGTTCGTGGGCACCAAGAAACAGGCCCAGGAAGCCATCAAGGAAGCGGCCACGCGCTGCGGCCAGCACTTTGTCAACCACCGCTGGCTGGGCGGCACCCTGACCAACCACCGCAATATCCGCGTCAGCATCAAGCGCATGCAGCAGATTGAGGAGATGGAGAAAAAGGGCGCGATGGAAACCATGCCGATGAAGGAGGTCTCGCGCCTGCGCCACGAACTGGCCCGGCACCAGCGTTTCCTCAGCGGGCTGGCCAACATGAACGGCATGCCCGGCGCCATGGTGGTAATTGACGTCAACCGCGAATCCATCGCGGTCAAGGAAGCCAACCGCATGGGCATCCCGGTGGTGGCCACGGTGGACACGAATTGCGATCCGGACCCGATTGCCCATCCCATCCCCGGCAACGACGACTCCTCGCGAGCCGTGCGCCTGGTGCTGAATGTCATGGCCGACGCCATCATCCAGGCGTCCGCCGAATATGCCGCCGGCGCCGCCCAGCGCCAGGAGGACCAGGAAGCGCGCGCCAAGGAACGCGCCCTGCGCAGCGAGCAAACCGCGGCAGCCGACGCGGACGGCAAGTCCGATGCGACCCGGCCGCGCCCGCGCGGACGGCGCGACGGCGACCGCGGCGGTGACCGCCGGCCGCGGCGCAGCGCCCCCGGCAGGTCTGATTCGCGGCCGGCGGAAGCCGGCGCCAAAAAAGCCCCGGCCAAGACCGCGGCCAAAGCCGCCGCTCCGGCGCCAGCCGCCGAAGCAGCGCCCGCGCCCGCGAAATCGGCAGGGTAGTCCAGACGTCAGGCGCCGCCAACGCGCCCCGCAGGGTCAGGCGGTCAAGGGCCTGACCGCCCTACCAAAACATTGAATATCATCCAGCCAATTACTGGAACTTAAACAGCAAAGACAGGAAGCACCCCATGGAAATTTCAGCAGCATTGGTCAAGGAACTACGCGACGCCACCAACGTCGGCATGATGGAATGTAAACGCGCCCTCGTGGAAGCCAAGGGCGATAAGGCCGCGGCCATTAAGCTGCTGCGGGAACGCGGCATGGCCATCGCGGCCAAAAAATCCGGCCGGGCGGCCAACCAGGGCGTCATCGCCTCGGCCATCGATGCAACCGGGCGGACCGGCAGCCTGGTGGAAGTGAATTGCGAAACCGACTTCGTCGCCAAAAACGACGGGTTCCGGGCCTTCGTGCAGGAGTTGGCGGTGAAGGCGGCCGGAACCGACGGCCAGTTGGCGGAAACGTGCAAGACCGAGATTGTAGCCAAAATCGCGGAAATCGGGGAAAACATCCTGGCCCGCCGCAACCTGCGCTTCCAGGTTGCCGGGCCGGGCCGGGTGGCGTCTTACATCCACCATGGCAGCTCCATCGGCGTGCTGCTGGAGGCCGCTTGCGCCAAACCGGAGACGGCCGACGCGGCCGTCATGGCGGAATTCCTGAAGGATGTCTGCATGCACATCGCCGCCTCGAGCCCGCGGTATGTTGACCGCGCCGCCGTCCCGCCGGCCGTTGTCGCCGCCGAGCGCGAAATTTTCGCCAAGCAGGTGCAGGGCAAGCCCGCCAATATCATCGAAAAAATCGTGGACGGCAAGATGAACAAGTTTTACGAGCAAGTCTGCCTGCTGGAACAGCCTTTTGTGCGCGACCAGGAGCAGAAGGTGGGGCAACTGCTGCAACTGAAGAACAAGGAGATCGGCGATACCATCGTCCTCCGCCGTTTCGCCCGCTTCCAGGTCGGCGAAGCGCTGGAATAATGATCATGCGCCTGCCGGAAAAACTTTGGCGGATGGCCGGGATTCTGGCGGAATACCGGCTGCGCCGGGAACGCCTGCGCAGCCTGCCCTTGCGCCTCTGGATCGAGACGGCCAGTTGCTGCAACCTGCGCTGTATCATGTGCCCCAACCGGGACATGCCGGCGGCGCGCAAGGGGTTGATGGAAATCGGCCTGTTCCGCAAGATCATTGACGAATGCGCCGCCTTCGCCGGCGATGTTTACCTGCACCACCGCGGCGAGCCGCTGCTGAATCCGGCGCTGTACGACATGATCAAGTACGCCCGCGCCGCGGGTCTGAAAACCCGGTTCCACAGCAACGGCACGCTGTTGAACGCCGAACGCATCGATAAACTGCTGGAGGCCGGGCCGGATTTGGTGTCGTTTTCCGTGGATGGCTTCGCCAAGGAATCCTACGAGCAAATCCGCCAGGGCGCCAACTTCGAGCAAACCGTCGCCGGCATCGCGCAACTGGCCGAAGCACGGCGCAAGCGCGGCCTGCGCCGGCCGTACCTGGTCATCGAAAAAATACGGTTCAACAATCCGGCCTTGAACTCCGAGACGCCGGAAACCGCCGCCACCCGCGCACGTTTCTTGGCGGCGGGCGTGGATGAAATCATCGAAAAGCAGGAATACGTCTGGGCCGAGGAATCGGCGCCGGAATGCGCGCAGCCGCAAGCTTTGAGCGCCTGCACCTTCCCCTGGTACGCCATGGTGGTCTGCTATGACGGCACGGTCACCCCCTGCCCCCAGGATTTCCAGGCCGCCCTGAACATGGGCAATGCCCGGGAAAAATCCCTCCGCGAAATCTGGAATGACGCTCCTTACCGCGACTTGCGCCGGGGATTCAAGACGGATATCCAATCGCTGAGCCTCTGCCGTAAATGCGACCGGCTGCGCCGGCCGACCGTGGCCGGGGTGCCGTTGCAATACATGGTCACATTCCTGACCGACCAACTGGTCGGCTACAGCCGCTGGCGCAAGAAACTCGGCGCGCACGAGCGCAATCAGCAATGAAAATACTGTTGCTCGCCCCTCACCCCTTCTACCGGGAACGCGGCACGCCCATCGCGGTCAACCTGCTGCTGCGCGCGCTGTCGGAACAGGGTCACCTGGTGGATGTCGTGACCTACCACCTCGGGACGGATGTCGCCTACCCCGGCATCACACTCCACCGCATCGCGCGCGTGCCCGGAATCCGCGACGTCCCGCCCGGTTTTTCCATCCGCAAGTTGATTTGCGACCTGTGGCTGCTGGTTAAGGCCTGGCGGCTGGCGGCGCGCGGCGGCTATCAACTCGTCCACGCCGTGGAGGAATCCGTTTTTATCGCCCTGCTGCTTAAAAAAATGCGGGGCCTTCCCTATGTCTGCGACATGGATTCCTCCATGCCCGCGCAGTTGGTCGAAAAATATCCCGCGCTGCGGCTGATCGCGCCCGCCATGCGCCGGCTGGAAGGCGCCGCCATACGCCAGGCCCTGGCCGTAGTGGCCGTCTGCGACGCGCTGGCACAGTTGGCGGCCGGCTACCGGGCGCGGCGGGTGTTTTTACTGCGCGATGTTTCGTTGCTGGAATTCGGGGAACCGCCGGCGCCCGGCGACAACCGCGAAGCTTTGCGCCGGGAACTGGGGATATCAGGCTTTTGTTTCATGTACATCGGCAACCTGGAAAAATACCAGGGCATCGACCTGCTGCTGGAGGCGTTTGCCCGATTGGTGCGGGCGGGCGGCGCCGGCGCGAGCCTGGCCATTGTGGGCGGCGCGGCGGCCGACATCGCGCGCTACCGGCAGGTAGCGGAAACACTGGGACTCGGCCGGCAGGCGGTTTTCACCGGACCGCAGCCGGTGGCCCGGATGGCGGCGCTTTTTCAGGCCGCGGACGCTTTGGTTTCACCGCGCATCCGGGGCAACAACACCCCGATGAAAATTTACTCCTACATGGCCTCGGGCCGGCCGATCCTGGCCACCGACCTGCCGACGCATACCCAGGCGCTGACGGCCAACGCGGCGCGGCTGGCGGCGCCGGAACCGGCGGCGCTGGCCGAAGGCATGCGGGCCCTGATGGAAAGTCCCGAGGACGGGCGGCGGCTGGCCGAGCGCGCGCGGCAACTGGCGACCGAGCGCCACAGCGCGGCGGCCTTCCGCCAGGCCGCCGCGGAAATTTACCAATGGCTGGCCGGCGCGCTTGCCCCCGAGGCATAATTCCCGCTGACCAAACTCGTTTGATCGGCTTAGATTATCCCGGCAGCGGCTAATCACCGCCAATTTTTCTTTGTCCGCCGTCGCGCGCGGCTTCCGCCACGCGCACCGCCCGCAAGCCATCCCGTAAATCCGGGGCGGCAGCCGGGCCGGAACGCAGCATTTCCAGAAAAGCCGCGGTCTCGCCCAGTGTGCCGGTCTTTTCATAAAACGGCATGTCTTCCGGCGCATGCCATTCCAGGCTGATTTTTTTGCCTTCCCAGATCGTCAGTTTGCCTTGCTCCACATCCGTCCGCACATGGTAATTCCGCCCGAATACCTCATAAGATTCTTCATAATTGCCGGCGTCGAAGCCCATGACGCAAAACCCGACCGCGCCGTTATCGAATTCCAGGCGCACGCCGGCATTGTTCATTCTTTCCGGAGCGCGGTTGGAAGTCACGGCGACTACCCGCGCCGGCGCCGTCAGCGCCATCACTGTGTCATACACATGGATGCCGGTTGAATACATGTTTTCCGGTTCCACACGGTTGTTGCGGACAATGCGGCCGATGACAATGGACGGCGGACGCTGCTCCCGCGCGCCGGCCAGCCAGCTTTGCGCCCGAATCATGGCCGGCCCGAACCGCCGGTTGAACGACACCATGTTTTTCACGCCGCGGCGTTTGGCGATTTCCGCCAGTGCGGCAGTTTCGGCGGTCGACCAGCCCGGCGGCTTTTCGATCAACGCGTTGAATCCGCGTTCCATGACGTCACCGCCTACCCGCCGCAGCAGTTTCGGCCCGACGATCACCAGCACGCCATCCGGCTTTTCCCGCTCCAGCATTTCGACATAATCGGCATAAATCCGGGCAAACCCGAAATCCGCGGCGTATTTTGACGCGCGCGGAGCGTCCAGGTCGCAGACCGCTGCCAGTTCCACGAACGCGGGCTGATCATGTCGGATGCGCGCCAGCGCCTGCCCGTGAAACTGGGAATGCCCGCCCGCGCCGATCACACAGATGCGCAAGGGGTGATGACGGTCACGTTTATCTGTTTTCTTGGTTTTTGTATTCATAAAAAAGATACCAGTCCGGTTGTAATCGCCGCGCTGCGGGCGGCATGCGCAACAAAGTTGCTCCGCTACAGAAGATTCATAACTTGACAACGATGTAAATACAATAAAGTTTTTTGCATGCTTGCCGGAGCCGGCAGAAAAATTCCGCCGGCATAGGCTTGACAATCAGGCGGGTTTTGCGATTATGGCGGGTTAACAGGTCATGTTAAAGCAATGTTTTCAAGGTCGGCAAAAGAAAATGGACAACCGCATCCCCCAACAATCCTCCCCGCCGGAACCGGA
>CAZYXU010000097.1:0-14132 GCA_964650945.1 uncultured Verrucomicrobiota bacterium
ACTGGCGCGCGGAAGTGGACGCCTGCCGGCCGTTCCTGGACGAGGCCTGGGCGCGTTACCGCCATCATCCGTCGTTTCACGGCTGGTATATGAGCCACGAGGGCGACGAGCGGTACAACATGCCGCAAATCTGGAAGCCCCTGATCGCGCATATCAAGCAGCTCGATGCCGGGAAGCCGATCCTGATCTCGCCGCGCTATGCGGCCGAAAAATACCACGGCGTTTGCGTCGGCGCGGGGGCGCACCCGTTGAATCCGCGCCAGCACGCGCGCTACCTGGAGTACATGTTCGAGGAAACCGGCGGCGGGATCGATTATGCCGCCTTCATGGACGGCCACTGCCATTTCAAGGATTTGAAGGCGTTTGTCGAAGCCACGGCGGAAGTCTGCGCGCGGTGCGGGGTGGAATTCTGGGGCAACGTGGAAACGTTTGACCGGGACATGCCCTGGCGCTTCCCGCCCATCGCCTGGGTGAAATTGAAATTCAAGCTGGATGTGCAGGCGCCATTCGTCAAAAAATTCATCACCTTCGAAGCGCCGCACTTCCTCAGCCCGTATTCCATGTTTCCGTCCGCCCGCTGCCTGTATGACCGCTATTGCGAGCATTATCTCGGCCGCGACATGCCGCCGCGCCTGGAGTAATGGCCGCGGCTTGATAAGGAAGCATAATGCACAGACAAAACATTGAAAAACATTTAAAAGTATTGATCGAAGACATCGGCGTCCGGCTGGCCGGCTCCCATGCCGAGCGGCAGGCATCCGATTATATCGCCGGGCAGATGCGCCGCTGCGGCGGGCAGGTAACGCTGGAAGAGTTTGCGGTGCGCGAACGCGCCGTGCAATCCGAGATGCTCCAGGTGGAAATTGCCGGCAAAAGGCGGAAAATCCCTTGCTCTTTGCTCAGCAATACCCCGGGGACGGGCGGCAAAATCCTGTCAGCGCCGATCGTGTTTCTCGATGCCCAAACCGGATATCAGCGTAAAAATCTCGGGTATCTCAAGGGAAAGGCGGTGCTGCACTTCGGCTCGCATATCCAGACAGCCGGACATTACCGCCGGCTGATGGCGGCCAGACCGGCGTTCCTGATGTTTGTGGATGTGCGCTATCCTGGGAAGGTTGTGACGGCTGACGGCATGTTCCCGTCCTACACCGAAAAATTCGGCGCAGTCCCCACCGTCAGTGTCGCCTACATGGATGCCTGGGATTGCATGGCCGCCGGCGCCCGCGCCGCCCGCTTGCGGGTTGCGGGCGGGATGCGGGCGAGTGTGTCGCAGAATGTGATTGCGGAGTTGCCCGGGTCTGAGGCGGATGCCGGCATGATCATCTTCGGCGCCCATCACGACACCCAGGCGGCTTCAGCGGGCGCGGACGACAACGGTTCCGGCGTCGCGGCATTGATTGAATTGACGCGTCTGCTGGCGCAGGACAAGCGCCGGAAAAAAACGATCCGGCTGATAAGTTTCGGCGCGGAAGAGCAGTTGTCCGTCGGCAGCGCCGCGTATGTGCGCCGGCATCGCCGTGAATTGCCGTCCGGCAACGGCCTGATGATTAATTTTGATTCGTTCGGATCGCGCCTGGGTTGGACGATGCTGGAAGCCAGCACGGGCAAGCTGGCGGATTTCCTGGCCGGCTGCCTGCAAAAACACGATATTTATGCTCGCATTATGCCGGGCTTGATCCCCTATGCCGATCATTTCCCGTTTGCCGCCGCCGGAATGGCGGCCGCCTATATCGGCCGGAATAATTGCGCCGCCGGCCGGTTTTTCCACCATCGTCCGGATGACGACCTGTCGCGGGTGGACGGCGAACTCATCGCGCGCACTGCCGTCGCGGTGGGCGATGGGGCGGCCCGGCTTGCCCGGCGCCGGGATTGGCCGTTTGATCTGAGACTCGACCCGCCATTGCGCCGCGCGGCGGCCGACATGTGGCGGGAACTGTTCGGGGGGTGGGGCCGGCAAGCAAGCGAGGTGCAAATATCATGACGACAGTCCGACGCAATTCATTGGAACAGGACCTGCAACTGGTCCGCAAACGGCCGGATGGGTATTACCTGCCCATCTTCGCCCAGGGCGGCGGATCGCAAATCTTCTGGAGCTACGCCGGCCGCACGCGGGCCGCGGCTCAAGCCGCCGTCCGCCAGATGCATCAACCGACCAAGCCGGCGGCCGGTCTGCCGCCGGCGGAAAAAAAGCGCTTTGTCCGCCTGCTGCGCAATTTCCGCGCGGCGGAATCCGCCGCCTTCAATCAAAAATCGAAAATCGGATTTTACACCGATTACCCCTGGCGCTTTTCCGGCGCCAACCGCGACAATCCGACGGCGGAACTTTTTGACGCCGGCGGCCTGCGTTACGAATTCATTCAATCCGAACAGATCCTGGCCGGGGATCTGCGGCAATATGCCGCGATTTTCTGTCCCGGCGGCTTCGGTTACTTTCTGAATGCCGCCATGGGCCGCCGGTTCAGGGAATATGTGCGCGCCGGCGGCGGTTTGTTCGGCTTCTGCGCGGGCGCATTCTTCCCGCTCAAAAATTTTCTGGGCCTGTGCGCTTCGAGTTTCGCATATTTTCGCGAGCAGGGCTTTGCCGATGTGCTGTTGCATCCGCGCGATCCGCTGGCCGCCGGCATCGCCGGCTCGCCGGCGCGGGTGTGTTACGCGTTGTATCCGCAGCCGGCATTCCTGCGGCCCTATACCATCCGGATCAAGATGAAGCGCTGCAACGGACCGTTGCTGATCCCGCGCGGCCGGGACGTCGCGGCCGCCTGGTTCGATTCCACGGAAAAGTTTTCGCCGATCATCCGCGCCAACTTTGGCCGGGGTCGGGTGGTGCTGGTCAGCCCGCATCCGGACGCCGGCATGGCCGAAATCCTCAAAACCACCGGCGAAGCCAACCTGATGGCCAACCTGAAACTTTTCAAAAACATCGCCCTCTTCTGCGCCGGGTGCGGGCAGCCCCCTGCCCAAAAGTCAAATTAACGGGTCTCTTTCAAAAGTGTTCAGTGTTCGGTGTTCATTGTTCGGCAGCCAGAATCACACGACAACGTAACGCGCTGATATAACGCCACTTGCAATAATTCAGAATCCTGACTCCTGCATTCTGAATTCTTTCAAAACGTTAGTTTTGAAATTGGCTCTAATGAATTCCCCCATGTTTTTTCTCTCGGCCATATTGGCCGGGTTTTTTTCGGTTCGATGAGTGTTGCTTATCAGAAGGGGCGGCGCTGGATAGTGCCGTCGCTGCTGCAAACCCACCGTTATCTGTTCCCGGTGGTCGTTTACGCTGTCATTGCCCTGGGGACGGCGCCGGCGATTTTGCGAAGCTTGGCCGGTTTTAAGCCCGGGCGGACAATCCTGCTGGGCGCGATTGCCGCCGCCGGCTCCGCGGGAGGATTTCTTTTTTTATGCCAGGCGATCTCCATGCCGGGCGGGATCGGCGTGGGGATCAGCACCGCTGCCAGCTTGTTAACCATCGCCCTGATCGCGGCGTTTGTCTTTCACGAGCGGCGCACTCCGGCCTGGTATGCCACCATTGTCCTGGCAATTGCCGGGGTCCTGCTGTTTGCCGGGCGATCCCCAAACATTATGCTTGATGTTGACGCGGAAATTTTACATGCTTCCTGACACGCATGCCTGATGTTATGGCAGAAACCATCGATTCTCAATCATCCCGAGGAAAACCAACCATGTATCAGGCCGCAATCATGCCGTGCCTGGACATGCAGAACGGCCGCGTGGTCAAGGGAGTGCGGTTTGTTGACATCAAGGATGCCGGCGACCCGGCCGACTGCTGCCGGGCCTATTGCGCCGCCGGCGCCAATGAAATCGCCATGCTGGACATCACCGCCACGGTGGAAAACCGCGCGACGCTGCTGGCGGTGGTCCGGCGCGTGGCGGCGGTCAAAACCGTGCCGCTGACGGTGGGCGGCGGCATCAAGGATGTGGCGTCCGCCGCCGCCGTACTGCAAGCCGGCGCCGACAGGATTTCCATCAGCAGTTCGGCGTTTCGCCGGCCTGCGGTTATCGCCGAGGTGATCAAGGAGTTCGGATGCGGCCAGGTGGTGGTGGCGATTGACGCCGCCGCCAATCCCGCCCTCAAGTCCGGTTACGAAGTCTGGATTGACGGCGGGCGCACGGCCACCGGCGCGGATGCCGTGGAATGGGCGCGCCGCGTGGAAGGATTTGGCGCGGCCACGATTTTGCCCACCAGCAAATCCACCGATGGCGTCCGCGCCGGCTACGACTTGCCGCTCTTGCGTGCGCTGCGCCAAGCCGTCAAGGCCACCCTGGTCGCCTCCGGCGGCGCGGGCAAGCTGGAGCATTTTTACGAGGCGGTGGAGGCGGGCGCCGGCATCCTGCTGGCGGCGTCGGTTTTTCATTTCGGCATCATCGGCATTCCGCAACTCAAGGACTACTTGCGGGGCCGCGGGGTGGCGGTGCCCTGAATCCGGAGGATGACGTTGTGCGCGAGCCGGACCCAAAAACATTATTTATCCGCGGCGGACGCGTCTTGCTGCCGGATGGGCGCTTACAGGAACAATCCGTCCTGATCCGCGGCCAGGTCATTGCGCGTGTCGGCCCGGCCGACATGCGCAATGATGCAGATGAAATTCTCGACGCCGCCGGCGCGCTGGTGCTGCCGGGATTGATTGACATTCACCAGCACGGCATTCTGCGGTCCTCCACGCAATCCGGCACGCTGGCGGATTTTGCCAGGCAGGAGGCCAGCCGTGGCGCCACGACTTTCCTGCCAACTTTCTTCGGCCCGCCGGCGGAAACCGCCGCCCGCATGCGCGCTTGGCGCACCGAGACCGATGAATTACGGCTGACGCCGCAGGTCGCCGGGTTCCGCCTGGAGTCGCCGTACCTGGTTGATCCCAGCGCCGGCTTGCAAAAGGATGTGGCGCCCATCACCGCCGCCACAACCGACATGCTGCTGGATGCCGGCGGGGGGCATATCCGCATTTGGGACTTTTCCCCGGAACTGCCCGGCGCCATCCCGGCCATCCAAAAACTTTCAAAACTGGGCGTGGTTTGCAGTCTGGCGCATACCCGCGCTTCGATTGAGGACGCGCGCGCCGCGGTGGATGCCGGCGCGCGCCTGGTGACGCATCTATTCGACACTTTTTTCCAGCCGCCCCCGCGTCCGCCGGACGAGGATGTTTATCCCGACGGTTTGGTGGATTACTTACTGATCGAAGACCGAGTAGCTTGCGAAATCATCCCCGACGGCACGCATGTCTATCCGATTTTGGTGGAAAAAACCTTCCGCTGCAAGCCGCCGGACAAGCTGGTGTTCATCACCGACAGCAATTACGGCTCCGGGCTGCCGCCCGGTGAATACGAATTGCCGCAGGGGTGGGGACGGGTGGTAATCAACGGGCCGAACAATGGCATCCGCCTGATTGACCGGGGCATGGGCTTGGCTTCCAGCGCGATGACTCCGATGGACGCCTTCCGCAATGCGTTAAAAATGTTCGGCAAGGATTTGGCGACCGCCAGCCGGGTATGTTCCCTGAATCCAGCGCGCTTGCTGGGATTGAATAAAGGCGAACTCGCCGTCGGCCGCGATGCGGATATGGTCATCATGGACGACGATCTGCAGGCGCTCCAAACCATCAGCGCCGGACGGGTGGTTTATGCGCGTGCAGTTTGATAATCTGGCCGGGCGTTATATGACGACGGAAATTTTCGCATGTTTGATAAAATGACGCCGCTGAAGGTGTTTTAGTAATGAATTATAATCATAATTATATTTTACGTAAAAGTCAAACGATTAACGGTAAAAATAAAAATAAAAAAAGTTAAAAAAAATTTTAAAATTAGTTGACTGAAAACAAAGCGTGTGTTAATTTTTAACTGTAGTGGAAAACTGGGCTGTGACCTTGCCGTGAATTTTTGGTGAGTTTAATCCAACAATCGAATATTGGCATCAAGCAACAGGAGACCTGACGATGAAATGTGCAATGCTGAAAAAAGTGCGGTATGCGGCGGCGGCCATGATTTTCAGTTTAGGGCTTGCCGGAGCAACGGCCGCTGAAAGCGTGTTGCCGTTTGCCGATGATTTCGAATTGTACGATCTTGGGACACCTTTAATTGACGGGACCAACGGATGGTTTGGATCTGACACCAATATACTGGTGCAGAATGTTGAGGTTTACGAAGGCACCCAGGCCGCCCAAGTGCCTTTGGACTGTTTGCTTTCCAATCGGTTCGACACCAATGCGACTGTTTCAATTACCAACCTCTGGATGGAATTCTATGTACAGCCGGTGCATTACACCGGCACTAACGACCCGGAATGCGAAACGAATGTGGCTTCGGTATTTTATCTCAACAGCAATGGCTTTTTCGTTTTGCGCGATTCCAATCAATGGGTGGTGGCATCTAACACCTTGAAAGGCGCGGCGGTCACGCCGGTTGCATCGAATGAATGGGTTCAGCTTGACTGTTGGATGGATTATAACACCAAGAAATGGTTCTTTTTTCAAAACGGGACGATGTTGCGCGCGAATTTAGGATTTGTAGATCCCACGATCGCTATGCTTTCTTCCATGGATATTTACAATGGTTCCGGACCAACTACATTTGTTGATAATGTGACGGTGTCAGAGACGGTTCCCCCGGGATTGACAAATTCTTTCCCGACTAATTGGGCTCCGCCTGTCTTGAGTATCACGCCGACCAATGTCAACCTTACAGCTTTTCCCGGGCAACAAGGGATGTATGGTACATTTTATGTGGAACGCGTAAGCGGCTCAGATATGTATTTTACTAATACTCCAATGGAAAGCTGGCTTTCCGTAGATGTCGCCGACGGTGTGGTTACGGGCGAGGATATTAAGGCGGTCAACGTGATGGTTGATTCCACCGGATTTGTGCCCGGGGTGTATACCGGTTACGTTCAGGTTGCGGCGCAGGACGATCTTACGGGCACACCAGCCACTAACTCCCCGCAATATTTTGCTGTGGTGATGACTGTTAATCCGAGGGCGTCCGTGGCGGCCAGCGCCGCCAGCCTGCAGGTGACCACCCGCGAAGGCGTGAATGGCAGCACCAATGTGGATGTCTGGAATGGCAGCGGATATTATACGCTGGACTTCACCACCACCGTCGCAACGGTTAGCGGCGGCGATTGGCTGAGTGTACTGCCGGTTGACGGATCCAGCACCGGCGAGGCCGACAAGGTCAATCTTGCCATCACCTGCGATGCTTCCTCGATTGCGACGAACCGCGGCAGTTACACCGGTACGGTAACGATTGCCGGCACAATGTTCCATGAAGGATCAAACTATGTGGCCGACGCTTCGCCGACGGTCATCGAAGTGGTCTTGAATGTCGAGTATCCCGCGCCTTCCCTGGGCGTCAATCCGGTGCTCTTGTCCCAGCAGGTGATGCATGGTGCTAATGCTTCCAATCATACAGTCAACGTCTGGAACGCCAATTCCAATTACACCTTGGTGTTCAACGCCAGCGATTCCGTGGCCTGGATTACCCTGAGCCCGACTAACGGCAGCAGCACCGGCGCAGATGTGCCGGTGACGGTTAGTTACGCTGTCGGCTCCATGGCCGCCGGAATTCATACGGGTATTATCACGATTGTTGGCACTGACGAGAAATATGGCGAGCCGTCCCTGAACACGCCGGTGAATGTGACGGTGATCATGGAAATCGTTGATCCGCCCGCGCCGGACTGGATCAGCGCGACCGATGGAGTGTATACCAACCAGGTGCGAGTGCAGTGGGCTTCGCTGATAGGCGTCGTGACTTGCGAAGTCTGGCGGGGCGAATCGGATGTGATTGGCGCTGCGACCCGCATCGCCTCCGTCGGCGGCTCCGAGACCATGTATGACGACCAGACGACCCTGCCCGGCAAGTTGTATTATTACTGGGTGCGCGGCGTCAATATGTATGGTTATAACGGGGCCTACAGCCCCAGCGACTCGGGCTACCAGAGCCTGCTGCCGCCGGCGACCATCAATGCCACCAAGGATACATACGACGATAAGGTAGTGGTCAGTTGGAGCGCCGCACCGGGTGTGCCGACCGGCTATCAAATCTGGCGCAATGTCACCACCGGCACCGGAACAATGATCGGCGCCAGCACCACGTTGTCGTATAACGATACCACGGCTGTGCCTGGTACGCTCTATTACTATTGGGTCAAGGCCACGAATGCGTTGTCCACCAGCGCGGCCGGGCCGTTTGCCCAGGGCTGGCGGCGCTTTATCGCCCCGACGAATCTCGCGGCGACGGAAGGCACGCTGGCCGGCAAGGTGGATGTGACCTGGTCGGCAGTTGCGGGCGCGACTTCCTATGAAATCGCGCGCGACAATACGTCCAAGGGCACCGTCACCGGTACGACCTATTCCGACACCACGGCTGCGCAGGGAGTGGGGTACAATTATAAGGTCCGGGCCCTGAGCGCCGCCAGTACTGGCACATACAGCACGGCGGTTTTGGGCTGGGCTTCGTTGGGCACCCCCGTGGCGGTCCAGGCTAGCCAGGGGCAGTACAGCTACAAGGTGCTGGTGACCTGGCCGGCATTCTCGGTTGCCATGGACAGTTATGAAGTGCAGCGGAGCGAGACTCAAGATTTCGCCCAGCATGAAGTTTTGGGTCAGACATCCGCGACAACCTATGACGACACCACCGCCATCCCGGGCGAGGTGTATTATTACCGGGTGCGCGGCATCAAGGGCGCGTTGTACTGGCTGAGCAGCGTTGGCAGCGGCTGGCGCAGCTTGGCCCCGCCGACGGGCGTTACGGCTTCGCAGGGAACCTGGCCGGGCGGTGTGCTGGTGCAATGGCAGGCGGTTTCCGGCGCAGAATCGTATGAGGTCTGGGCCAATAACGAAAACGATGTGCTGGGTGCGACGAAACGGGCGGATGTGACGGCCAGCAACTCCCCGTCTTATGGCGACCGCACGGTTAGCCCCGGAGCTACGCGCTATTACTGGATCAAGTCGAAATCCGCCGGCGGCGTAAGCGGTTACAGCACGGTTGCCAGCGGTTATGCGCCGACGACGGTCATCCTGGGCGGCGGCGGCTTCATGCCGGCGCCTGGCGATTATGACGGTGACGGCATTGACGATCTGGCTGTGTATGCCAGCACTGGCGGGCAGTGGAAGGTCCGGATGTCCGGATCGGGGTATGCCCTGGTTGAGGTTACCGGATTTGGGGCGGCCGGATTTGTGGCGGCTGTCGGCGATTATGATGCCGATGGCTTGACCGACCCGGCGGTCTACAAGGCTGCTTCCGGCGAATGGAAGGTCTGGATGTCAGGCTCCGGATATATCCCAGTGGCCGTTGCCGGTTTTGGCGGTGCTGGCAGCCAGGCCGTGCCGTCCGATTATGACGGCGATGGCAAGTGCGATCCGGCAGTGTATTATAATGCCACCGGCAACTGGACCGTGTGGATGTCCGGCAGCGGCTATGCGGCGGCATCGCTGCCCGGTTGGGGTGGAACCGCTTGGCTGCCTGGCATCGGCGGCGATGCCGATGGCGACGGCAAAACGGACCTGATCATTTACAATCCTGCCACTGGCACGTTCAAGGGGCGGGTATCTTCCATGGGGTACGCGGAAGTCGTCATGGGCGGTATGGGCGGGGTGGGCTATGCCCCGATCGACCGCGATTACGATGGCGATGGATTGACGGATCCTTCCGCCTACAACGCGGCGGCCGGCACATGGAAGATCTGGGGATCGAGCACCGGCTACAGTCAGCAATCCTACACCTTCGGCGGCGCCGGGTGGATAGTCGCACCGTTGGATTACTACGGCACCGGCCGGGCCAACCTGTGCGTCTATGAGCCTGCCTCCGGGATGTGGTGGGTCCGCCCCTGGTGATGGAATGAAGTTATGCATGATCGGCGCACACGGTCATGGCGGCTTAGTGCTGCGCGGGCTGAAGGATGCTCCGCAGGTTGAGTTGACCGCCATATCGGCCGGGTGCGCCGATTATCTCGAAAAGTTGGCCGGCCAATGCAGTGCATTGGCCGGCCAGTTTTTTTCGCCTTCCAAGTATGATGATTGGCGGCGGATGCTGGATTTGGCGGCCCCGGATATCGTGTGTGTGGACGGGCCGTTCGAACAGCATGCCGCCGTGTGCGCTGAAGCCTTTCGACGCAATATCCATGTGCTGGTAGAAAAGCCGGCGGCATTGCGCCTGGATGAATTGCGCATGCTGGAAGAAGCGCACCGCGCCTCCCGTTCGCATTTGACGGCCTTGATGAATTCCCGCTATCATCCGGCTTTCTACGCGGCCTGGCAATTGGTTCAGTCAGGCGCTCTGGGCGCCGTGCGCGCCGTCAATGCCCAGAAGTCATACATCCTGGGGCAACGTCCGGATTTTTTCAAGCAGCGCGCCACCTTCGGCGGCACCATCCCCTGGGTTGGGAGCCATGCCATTGACTGGGTGCGCTGGTACAGCGGCGCCGAATTTGAGCGTGTGGCGGCATTCCATTCCCGGATAGCGAACCGCGGCCACGGCGATCTGGAAAGCACGGCGGTATGTAATTTCCGGCTGCGCGGCGACATTCTGGCTGCGGTAACGATCGATTACCTGCGGCCGGCATCCGCCGGCTCGCATGGCGATGACCGCGTGCGGGTGATCGGCACGGATGGCTATGTGGAGGTGCGCGACGGTCAGGCCTGGGCGGCCGATGCCGACCATGACGGATTATACCCGGTCGCGCTTGCGCCCGCCGGATCGCTCCTGGCGGACTTTGTTGCGCAGATCGAAGGGCGGGTCACCTGCCGGATTTCCGCGGCGGATGTCTGGCGGGTGACGGAAGCCTGCCTGCTGGCCCGGCAGTCGGCGGATGACGGGCGGTTGCTGGAATTTACATAAAAATTGCATTGTGCGGCGTAATCAATTATGCTAAACAAGCAATTCACATGCCCATAGCAAAGCTTGCCGCCGTCCGGCGGCGAAAAGAAAGGAATCGATATGGCATCTTTGAATTGTGTGATTTTAGCCGGCAATCTTACCCGCGACCCGGAGTTGCGCACGACTCCCAGCGGGACACCGGTTGTGGACCTGGGGTTGGCCGTCAGCGACAATTATAAAAACAAGGCCGGCGAAAATGTCGAGTCAACCTGTTTCGTTGACGTCGTGGCCTGGGGGCGCCAGGCGGAAACCTGCGGGCAATATCTCAACAAGGGATCGCCGGTGTTGGTGGAAGGACGGTTGCAGTACGACCAGTGGGAAAACAAGGAAGGCGAAAAACGCAGCAAGTTGCGGGTCGTCGCCTCCAGGGTACAATTTTTGAGCGGCCCGAAACGCGCGGAATATGGCGATGCGCCAGGCGGCACTGATGCGGCGGCCGGACGCGCCGCCGCCGGCCCCGCGCCCGTGGCGGATGCGGACGCGCCGTTCTAGGAATAAGCCATGCGCATTTTATCGGGGATTCAACCTTCCGGCCGACTGCACCTGGGGAATTATTTCGGCATGATGCGGCCGGCATTGGAATTGCAGCATCAGGGCCAGGCCTTTTTGTTTATCGCCAATTACCATGCCATGACCACGGTGGATGACGCGGAGGTCTTGCGGCGCGCGACCATGGATGTCGCCTTGGATTTTCTGGCCTGCGGCTTGGATCCTGCGCGCACGGTCTTTTACCGGCAGAGCGATGTGCCGGAGGTGCATGAACTGGCCTGGCTGCTTTCCACGGTCACACCCATGGGCTTGCTTGAACGCTGCCATGCCTTCAAGGATAAGACCGCCCATGGCCATGCGTCTTCGCACGCCCTGTTCGCTTATCCCGTGCTGATGGCCGCGGATATTTTGGCGGCGCAGGCGGATGTGGTGCCGGTGGGCCAGGACCAGAAACAGCATTTGGAAGTTACCCGCGATATTGCCATCAAATTCAACCAGAAATTCGGCGAAGTTTTCAAGGTGCCGGCGCCCCTGATTCGCGACAGCGTGGCGGTGGTGCCCGGGGTGGATGGCCAGAAAATGTCCAAGTCCTACAACAACGCCATCGATATTTTCGGCGAGCAAAAAGCGACGCGCCAGGCGGTCATGCGGATTGTCACCGACAGCAAGTCCCTGGAAGAACCCAAGGATCCCGATCGTTGCAATGTCTTCGCCCTTTATCGCCTGTTTGCTCCCCCTGCACAAACCGCGGCGATGGCCGATCGTTACCGCGCCGGCGGCCTGGGTTACGGCGAGGTGAAAAAGGCTTTGTTTGATTTGCTCTGGAGCTATTTTGAGCCGTTCCGCCGGCGCCGCGAGGAACTGGCGGCGGTTCCGGCGCGGGTCGAGGACATTTTACGGGATGGCGCGGCGCGCGCGCGCGCCGCCATCGCGCCCACCTTACAGGCCGCGCGGCGCGCCGCGGGCGCTGCGTGATCTGACATGGACACTCCCGTACAGGAAGATTACAAGGTCAGGCTCGAAATTTTCGAAGGCCCGCTGGACCTCCTGCTTTACCTCATCAAAAAAGATGAGGTGGATATCTATAATATTCCCATCGAACTGATCACGCGCCAGTATATGGAGTACATGCAGTTGATGCGCATGCTCGACTTGAACATCGCCGGCGAGTTTCTGGTGATGGCCGCCACGCTCATGATGATCAAAAGCCGGATGTTGCTGCCGGTGGAAGACCGCCCGGAATTGGAGGCGGAAGAGGACGATCCCCGCTGGGAATTGGTGCGGCAACTGGTTGAATATAAAAAGTTCAAGGATGCCGCCGCCTCGCTGCAGGCCATGGAACTGCGCCAGGAAAACACCTTCGGACGCGGTGCGGAAGATTTGCCGCTGGAGCCCGAACCCGGTACGGCGCTGGGCGACATCACCATTTTCGACCTGATTGCGGCGTTCAACGAGGCGCTGAAGCGCGTCCCGGTGGCCGCGGAAATCGGCGAAATCTACGCCGAGCGCCACACCGTCGCCGATAAGATCGAACTCATCGTTCAATCCCTGCGCACGGTCGAGCGCTTGGCCTTTGCCGCCTTGTTCAGCCAGGCAGCCACCCGGCATGAAATCGTTTGCACCTTCCTGGCGGTGCTGGAGTTGATCCGCCTGCGCCAGGTGGCCGCGCGCCAGGATCAGGTATTCGGCGAAATTGTTTTGGAAAGGGCGATTCCCGCATGACTACGGACACAACCGAACAGACATCGGCCGCGAACCCGGTTTCCGCGGCTGAGGCCGCGGCCGGACTGCCGCCGCCGGAACTCAAGCGCATTGTCGGCGCCATGCTGTTTGCCGCCAAAAAACCGTTGCCCCTGGCGGAAATCCGCCGCGTGATCACCCAGGTGGCGGCCATGCAGGCGCCGGAAGATGGGCGCAAGCCGGCAAGCGACGGCGAAATCAGGGCGGCCTTAACGGCCGTGAAGGATGCGCTTGAACGCGAGGGAGTCGGTGTCACACTGGGCATCGCCCCGGGCGCCGGGGATGCGGGCGCCGGTTTCCGTTTGCAAACCGATCCGGCCTGCGGCCCCTGGCTGCGGTGCATGCTGGAATTGGGCAAGCCGACGCGGCTGTCGCGGCCGGCCTTGGAGACCTTGGCCATTATTGCCTATCGCCAGCCCGTGGGCCGGGCGGAAATCGAAGGCGTGCGCGGGGTGAGCGTGGATGCCATGTTGCGCACTCTCCTGGAAATGCAGTTGATTAAAATCACTGGACGCAGCGAACTGCCGGGACGACCGCTTTTGTATGGCACCACCCAGCTTTTCCTGGAGCATTTTGGCTTGAAAAACGTACGGGACTTGCCCGGCATTGAGCAGTTGTGCCGCCGTGAAGCCGAACGCGCGCTGGCCGCCGCGGCGGCCCAACCGGAATCGGGAATAGATGGGAATCCGGCCGATGATGCTCCGGCGGCTGGTACAACAAAACTGGATGCCCGGCCGCCAGACGGGGAAGTGGAAGACGCGCCGGCGGAACAGCCAACCCCGGTGAAAGCCCTGCCCGCTGACCAGGCGCCGGGTGACGACGAAGAAGAAGACGACGACGAAAACGAAGAGGAAGAAGAAGAGGACGAAGAAGAAGAGGACGACGAAGAAGACGAAGACGACGGCGATGATGAGGAAGAAAAATAACATTCCGTGAACCAGTTTCAAAACTCGCGTTTTGAAAGTTTTAAGGGTTTACGCCAGAACAAATTTCTCTCTCCTGAACACCGAACACTG
>CAZYXU010000098.1:0-13747 GCA_964650945.1 uncultured Verrucomicrobiota bacterium
CGCAATTCGAAAGCCTGCTGGACCCGTTCCTGATCCTGTTTTCCATCCCCTTCGCTTTCACCGGCGTCGCGGTCACGCTGACGGCGCTCGGATTGACGGTCAACATCATGTCATTCATTGGGATGATCATGCTGGTGGGCGTGGTGGTGAACAACGCGATCATTTTGATTGACTACACCAACTTGCTGCGCGCGCGCGGTCAACTCATTGCCGCGGCCATCGAAAACGCCGGGCGTTCGCGCCTGCGGCCGGTGTTGATCACTACGCTCACCAGCGTGGCCGGCATGATTCCCATGATTGTCAGCCGCGGGGAGGGGGCCGCCATGTGGAAACCCATGGGCGCCACCATTGCCGGAGGGTTGATGGTTTCCATGCTGATCACGCTGGTGCTCGTCCCCACGTTGTACAGCCTGGCGCATTCCCGGGCGGAACGCAAAAAGCTGGCCGCCGCCGGCCGTTTGAAAGGAGCCGTGCGATGAAAGCGCTTTGGATCGTTTACGACATCGTCTTGGACGAGGACATCATCCGCATGCTGGATGACTGCCGGATCGCCGGTTTCACCCGTTGGCCGCGCCTGAGCGGACAAGGCCCCAAAAGCGGCGCGCGTTTGGACAACCACGTCTGGCCCGGCGCCAACGCCGCGGTGATGACCGTCCAGAACGACGCCGTCATCGCCGAACTCATGGCCAGCTTGCAGTCACTCCGCGATGCCGTGGGGGACAAAACCGGCGTCTGGGCCTTTGCCGCACCGGTATCGGAAACGCTGGATTAATGCCGGCAAAGCATGCAAGCCTGCCGCGCAAATAAAAGTTCGGCAGGCAAAACATTATTCGCCTTGATCAAATAGTATCCGGCTGCCGGTGGCGGATAAGGCGAAATCCACTTGCTTGTATTCCGGCAATGCGGCACGCATGGCGCGGTGTTTTTCCGGCGCCACATCCAGCAGCAGAAATCCGCGCCCGCCTGCGCCCAGCAGTTTCCCGCCGGTGGCGCCGGCGGCAACCGCCGCGGTGTAGGCCCGGTCAATGCCGGCGTTGGAGATGCCGCGTGAAAGCATTTTCTTGCGCTCCCATCCCTGGTGCAGCAGCGCGCCGAATTCAGCCAGATCGGTCTGGCCGCGCAAGATAGTTTCCGCGCGGTCCACCATCGCCTTTAATGCTTGCAAGTGCGGGATGTTTTGCGCGGTATTGCGTTTTTGTTCGCGCAAGACGTTTTCCGCCGATTGCTCCATGCCGGTGTAAAACAACATCAGGCGCGCGTTGAAGGCGCGCAGCCGTTCCGGCGCAATGTCTATCCGGCGGACGGTTACCACGTTGTTGCCGCTGAAATCCAGGCGGATCAGGCCGCCATAAGCCGCGGCATACTGGTCCTGGTGGCCGCCGGTGTCGCCGACGCGTTCCCGTTCGATAAAAATCGCTTCGCGCGCCAATGTCTCGGCGTCAACCCGGTCGCCGCGGTATTTGTGCAGCGCGTGCAGCAATCCCACCGTGAAGGAGGAGGAAGTGCCCAGCCCGGTGCGGCCGGGCAGGTCCGATGTGTGGGATATTTCCATCTCCTCGGATATTTTGAGGAATAACATGCATTCGCGGATCAGCGGGTGCTGAAATTCCTCAATGTTTTGGACCGATTCCGTCAAGGCGTAACTGGCGCGGAAGCGGTGCTTGAAGATCGGCACCAGGCGGTGTACGGAAATATAGCTGTGTTTGTTGATCGCGGTAGCCAGCACGCTGCCGCCGTGCTGGTTATAAAACTCGGGGAAATCCGTGCCGCCGCCGAAAAAACTTATGCGAAATGGGGTTTGAGATATAATCATGTTTGCTGGCGTCAAATAAAGACGCCGTGACTGGGGCGTTTTCCAGATAAAACACGGGCTGAATATATGTTAGATGTCCGGGCGAGTCAATTGCAAAAACGGGCGAAAACGCGCATATTGACATGTCGGATATGAAGTGATAAATTTATTTTCTGGTTGTTACTGTGGAGCTTACGAATGAATCGGGTTTTCAAGCGTATTTTAGTTACCGGCGCGTCCGGTTTCCTGGGACATCATATTTTACCGCGGCTGCAAGCGGGTTTTACAGCGGAAATCATTACGCCCGCCCGCGCGCAGTACGACCTGTTGCAGCCGGCCGCGGTCAACGACATGTTGAATGACGCGCAACCGGATTGCGTGGTGCACCTGGCGGCCAAGTCCGGCGGCATCGTGGATAATCAGCAGCGTCCGGCCGATTATTTTTACCGGAACATGGCGATGAATCTGCACATGTTTGAAGCGGCGCGGCGGCATGGAGTCGGCAAACTCGTCACGTTTATGGGCGGGTGTTCTTACCCGGCAACGGCAAAATCGCCAATTAATGAAGCGCAGATGTGGGATGGCTTTCCCCAAATCGAGAGCGCCGGCTATTCGGTGGCCAAAAAAAACCTGTTGGTTCAGTCATGGGCTTATCGCCGGCAATATGGATTGAATTCCATTGTTCTGATCCCGGGTAATGTTTACGGCGAATGGGATAATTTCAACCTGCAGGAGTCGCACGTGATTCCCGCGCTGATCCGCAAGTATATCGAGGCGGCGGAACGGTGTGATGCCGCCGTTACCGCTTTCGGCACCGGGCGGCCGACCCGCGATTTCGTCTATGCCGGCGATGTGGCGGCAACGGTGCCGTGGTTTGTGGCAAATTATGACTGCAGCGAGCCGGTAAACATTTCCACCGGCAAACGTATCTCCATCTTGGAATTGGCGGAAACCGTCAGGCGTATCACTGGATTCAAGGGGCAGATTATCTGGGATGCTTCCAAGCCCGACGGGCAAATGGACAAGATCTTTGACGTTTCGCGTTTGCATGCGTTGGGGCTTGCCTGCAATACCACGCTGGCGGACGGCTTGCAGCGCACGGCAAAGTGGTTTTTAAAAGCGCGGGCTGACGGATCGGCGCGGTTGTGAGCGCCGGAATTTCCATGCAAAAAGCCCGGACATGCATTATTCTTGGCGCCAAGGGATTTATTGGCGCCGCGGTCGCCCATGCGGCAAAAAACAGGGACTGCCTGGTCACGGCGGTTGATCTGGATAATTACAACGCCATGCGCGGTGCGCGCGCCGATATCCTGATTAATGCCGCCGGCAATTCGCGGAAATATTTGGATGACCGCGACCCGCTCCAGGGATACGAGTTGTCCGTCAGTTCCGTGATGCGGATCCTGCGTGATTTCCATTACGATTGTTTTGTGCATCTTTCCAGCGGCGCCGTTTACCCGCGGGAAGACGACCCCCGCGCCAACGCGGAAGCGGTCGCGCTCGATCCTTCGGCAATGACCAACTACGGCTTTCATAAATGGCTGGCGGAACAACTTGTTCTCAAATATGCGCCCCGGCATGTCATTCTGCGCATGGGCGGATTTGTCGGCCCGGGGCTTAAAAAAAATGCCATCCATGACCTGCTTGCCGGCGGGGAACTCCGCGTGCATCCGGACTCGGAATTTCAGTTCATGGATACGCGCGATCTGGCCCGCTCCATTTTCGATTTGTTGCCCAAACTGCCGGCATCCCGGGCCGTTTACAATATTTCCGCGCGGGGCGTCGTTTCCATGCGCCAAGCGGCAGCCTGGATCGGCTGCCGCCCAGCGGACGCGGCGGAGCAGATGCCCCTGTGCCGGGCGGAGTTAAATGTCGAAAAAATCGGCGCGCTGCTGGATTTGCCGGACACCCGTGAAACGGTCCGGCGGTTTCTCCGCGAAAAATTGCCAAACGCCTTGGAATGAAGCAATGAAAATAACCCTGGTTAATCCCATGGCATCGCCAAAAATGCCATACGACGGGCCGCCCTTGTCTCCTCCGCGTGTTTTGTTTTCCCCTTGGAATATTACGTTATCAAGCACATTCTGATGCACAAGTCGCGTTATTTCGGCGACAAGAAGTTTGTTTTCTAATCGCATCGTTCCCGTCAATTTTCATGCGTGATAAACCCCGCTTTGCTTTCATTTATCGTTACGGCCCCGCCGACCATGCCGAGATGTTTCACGCGCTGCCGGAGGTCGTGGAACAACTGGCGCAACATGCGGAAGTGCATTACTTCAGCATGCGCAGCCCGCTGCCTGTCCCGCCGGTCATTGCGCGGCATGCCGTCATCCATCAACTGCCGGTTACGTGCCGCCGGACCGATAATTTCGACAAGTATCTCAAAACCCTGTTATGGCCGCTGTTGGTGCCCTGGCTGGCGCTGCGCTGCCGCATGCTGAAGTGTTCCGCGATTTATATCAATGAAACCATTCCGCTGGTGGCGACGCTGGTGCGTTTGTTCTACCGCGGCAAGGTGGCTTATACCATCACCGACATGTTTGTGGAAATTTACCGTGAGCGAAGCTTTTTGATCAAGCTTCTTGGCCGGTTCATCCAGGCCATTGATCACTGGGGATGGCGCAGGCTCGCGCTGGTATTCACCCGCACCCACTCCATTTGCGCTTATCTCGCCCGACTCGGCGTGCCACCGGAACGCATCCGGACGGTATACGATCCGAGCGATTTCGCTCTCTATCATCCGTTACCGGCCGACCGGCGCTTGGCCGCCCGGCAGCGATATGGCTACCAGCCGGGAGAGATTGTGCTGGCGCATCATGGCATCCTGCATCCGAACAAGGGCAATGATCGGATCATCCGGGCGTTGGCCGACTTACTTCCGTCTCATCCGCAAATAAAGTATTTACTGATAGGCGATGGGCCGGAGTTGGCGGCATTGCGGCATCTGGTTGTCCAATGTGGTTTGGAAAAACAGGTGCAATTTACCGGGTGGCTTGAGACCCCCGGCGATGTCAATACCGCTTTAAACGCCGGTGATATCGGTCTGGCGATGCGCATCGGTTTGCCCTCCGACCACTTCCATCTGACGGGCGCCTTGGTGCACGCCATGGCCTGCGGTTTGCCGGTGCTGGCCGCCCGGCTGGGCGGCATGGCCGAGGTAGTTGCGGAGAACCGTAACGGACTTCTGTTCGATCCCGGCGACATGGATGAATTCAAGCGAAAACTTCTGGAACTGTCGACCGACCCGGCCAAACGTTCCGCCTATGGCCGTGCGGCGCATGCCGACGCCCGGCGTCTTTTCAGCATGGATGCAGTGACGCGCGGCACGGTTACCCCGCTGCTGGAACTGATGCGGGATGCCGGGGGGATAGCAGGATAATGTCGTCCTTGCCCCGGCATCCGTTTTGTATTCGTCCGGCTGAACCTTGGGGCTTTTGCGTTTTAGCGGGGCAAATGCCCGGCTTCCCATGCTGACGCACCGGCGCTGGATCACGGCTGTCGGGGGGCATCTGCCTGCAGTGCCGGGAATTTGGACGAATAGCGCGGCCAGGCAAAGAGCACAGGATTTCGGATCAGCGGCATTTCCCGGTAAGGGTGTACTTCCGGCACTCCGTACTTTTTAAAGAAGGTGCGGTGAAAACCGCCGCAAATCAGCTTCAAGGCGCATTGCCGGCAATCCGGCGGTTTCTTGAACAGCAGCCAAACGCGGAATGACTGCATGGCTTCACAAGCCAGCGTGTAAAAGCTTTTGCGTCCGTAACGCGCCAGCGTGAACGGCACGAGCAGGCCGCCCGCCAGCATGGCCGCCAGCATTTTTACGAAGCCTTTGTGATAAGTCATGTGCAGCGCCGGATCCCATTCCTTGGATTCGTAAATTGCTTGCCAATAGTTGCGGATATGCGCCTCATGGCCCTTTAAAAAACAGAAAGGGATAAACCTGACATTCAAAGCCGGGACATGGTCCCGCCATCGGGCGAGCGCATCGGCGAGATGCCGTCCGATTTCATCGTAGCTGGTAAACCGGATTTGGTCATGCGCATGATAGTCGCCGGTTTCCTCGGAAGGATTAAAGACGATCAGATTGATGCTCAATGGCTTCCACTTCAGCAGGAATTCCATGTGCTCGTTGAGCACATGGCAGTTGGCGGCGGTGACCACCGAGTTAAACCGGAACGGCATGCCCAGGTCTTGCGCGTTACGGACGGCGGCGGACATTTTGGCGTGGCTGCCGGATAGGCGCGTCAGCCAGTCGTGAATCTCCGGGTCGTAGGAGTGGAAGGAAAACAAAATGTCGTTGATGCCCGCGTCGCGCAATTCCCGGCAATAATCGGCTTGGGCCATTCTGATGCCGTTGGTGATCAGGCCGATTTCTCGATATCCCAGCCGGCGGGCGTATGCCACCAATTCCGGAAAATCCCCGCGAATAGTTGGTTCACCGCCGGTAAATTCCACCTGGGTTTTGCCCAACCAACGCCCGATTTTTAACTGACGCCGGATTTGGGCGGTCGTGCGGTCATTCGCGCAATTGCTTTCCAGCGATTCAAGGTAGTAACAAAAACGGCACCGCAGATTGCACTTGAAACCTGTGTAACATATCATGCGCGGCGATATCATGCGCCGATGAAATCGCCGGTTAAGATGTGCATTGATGGCATGCAATTTTTCCGCCCCCGTATTTGCCGAATTAAATAGTTTTTAACGTTGAGGGTCAAGTTGAATTATGCCGCGTGAATTTTCTGGCTAATGCATTTTGCAATATGGTAGCATATTAAATCGAATTTATTGAGCATGGCTTGCGGACCCGGCCTGACTTGGGGGAGGATATGCGTAATTTTTCAAATCGCTGGCAGTTGTTTTTTGCCGGAAGCCTGTTGTTGTTGTTTGTTTTGCTGATGTTCCGCGGCCTGCTTGCGCCGGGTATGGCCTTGCTGACCACCGACGATAACCTTGCCCATACCGCCATGCTGCATCACATGCTGCCGATGTCCATGCTGGGCGGCTGGTTGGATTTTACGCTTGCGGGCTTTGCGGCTTTTGTCCCGGCCAGCTTGACGACGGGATTGTTGTCATTAACTCCGCCGTTGTTTTATACTAACTGGATTCACGCCGGCTGCCTTGCGGGAGCGTCGCTCTTCCTCATGCTTGCCCTGCGCCAGGCCGGGTTGCGCTGGACGCCTTGCCTTTTGGCGGCGCTGACGGCCTTTTGGCTGGCGTCGAATTTTACGCTGACCTATGCGGGCCATAATTCAAAATTCGCGATTCTGTTTTTCGCCGCGATGTATTTATGGGTCATGGGCCGCCTGCCGTCCGTTTCACGGCACGCCAGCGGCCTGCTGCTGGCCGGCGGCGTCCTGGGGATGATGATCAACGAGCAGGCGGACGTCGGCCTGTTTTTCGCGATGATCTTGGGGCCGTATGCCTTGTTTGTGCTCTGGTTTAAATGCGGGGTGCGCGGCTGGGGCTTGATCCGGTTGGTTGGTATTCTTTTAGTTCCGGCATTTTTGATCGCCTTGCGCCCGGCCTTGGAAGGCTATCGCGTGAGCGTTCAAGATGTGGCGGCTGTCAGCGAGGAGTCGCCGGCCGCCCAATGGGATTTCGTCACGCAATGGAGCTGGCCGCCGGAGGAGACGATCGATTTCATCGCGCCCGGCTACACCGGCTGGCGTTCCGGCGAGCCGGCCGGGCCATATTGGGGGCGCATGGGGCGGTCGGCGGGGTGGGAGCAGACCAAGCAGGGCTTTCAGAATTTCAAGCTGGAAAATGTTTACCTGGGCGCCATTCCCGTGGCGCTGGCGTGTTTCGCCCTGCTCGGTGCCGTCATGGCATGGCGCCGGCGCGCCGGCGATGCGTCAGGTTGGCCGGCCCCCCAGGCGGCGGGTGAAGTCTGGTTCTGGAGCGCCGCGGCCTTGTTGACCTTGCTGCTGGCGTTCGGCAAGCATTTCCCGCTGTATTATTTGTTTTATCAGTTGCCGCTGGTCGGCAACATCCGCAATCCCAACAAGTTCCTGCAAATCTTTCAATTGGCGCTGGCCATCCTGGCGGCGTATGGGATGGATATTGCGCTGCGCGGCGCAAAAACTACCACGTCGTCCGCTCCAAAATGAGCCTGGCTGGATTGAATTCGCCCGATTTTATTTGACAACATTCCGTTTGTGTGTATAGTAGTGTTCTGCTAATTGCAACAGTATTTAACACTACGGGTCATTCATGCCGCATCGCCGTGCCAACGATGATCATTTGCCGGTGTATGTGCGTATCCGGCAGCATATCTTAAGTCAGGCGGACCGCGCGTCCGGCTCCGGCGCCAAAATCCCTTCCATCCGCGAATTGGCGCGCAGCTATGGGGCCAGTGTGCCTACGGTGATGAAAGCCGTACGCCAGTTGGCGGTGGAAGGACTGCTGATTACCCGGCATGGGCTGGGTACCTTTATCTCCGCGCGGCCCGCGTCCTTCGCCGCATTTAAAGGTTCAATCGGGTTGATCTTCGGCAATGGCATGATCGTCCATGCCGATCGCGTCTATATGAAAATCGTGGCGGGGATTTGCGAGACGCTTTCGGACTCCAAGTATCTGCTGCAATTCATCAATGCCGGCGTATGCGAGCAAACGCTGGCGGGCGAAGTCCGCCGGTCCCGTCTGGACGGCGTCATCTGGGTCGCACCCGCGCAGCGCGCCGCCGGAGCGATCAAAAAACTGGAAAGCTCCGGGGTCAAGATCCTCAGCGTGGATTTATCCTCCAAGGGAGTCGCGGCCTGTTCCATCGCATCGGATTTGCGCGACGAAGGGTATGCCATGGCCAGCCAGTTATTGATCCGCGGTCATCGAAAAATTATCCAAGGCGTTTGGGCGGCGGAATCTTCTGATTCCGCCCGATTGTTCCTGGCGGGCTTTGAGGATGCGTTCCGCGGGCGCGGGGTTATTCCGGACAAGCGGTTAATCCTGCCGCGCGACAATTTTGCCGCGCGCCTGGAAACGTTGATAGACATGCGTGTGCCTTTTACCGCCCTGGCGATCGCCAGTTCCTTGTTTCAAATCGCCTGGACAGTCCTGCGGAAAAAAAACCTCCGCGTTCCCGGCGATGTGGCGATGCTGACCGAGGATGACCACATCACATTCGATCAGGTTAATCCTGTTCCGGCACGAATGGCCCGTCCGTTGCGCCGACTAGGGGAGACGGCCGCGCAAAAAATGCTCGCCTGGTCAACCGGCGGCGTTATGCCCAAGTCGGAGATGCTAGGATGGGAATTAATCGAAGGCGAAACTATTTAGGGAGAGGCAGGTTCATGCGCGATAAAATCAGAACGTTGCTCTGGATGTTTTTGGGCGGGTTTTGTTTGGCGGCAGTTTGCGCGTCCGGCGCGGAACCGGCCTTGAGCGAATGTTTTCCGGCCAAGCAGCTCAAGTTGCCGCAACATCAGGTTGAAAAAACATTTGCGCCTGCGTCGAACCGGGCGAATTTCACCGCTTTCCAGGGAATCACCAACATCCAGGTTGATGGCGATCGTCTGCGTTTCACTTTAACCGCCGGACGGGCGACCATGGGGTGGGGCAATTATCAGGGGACGCAGACCGCGCCGGAAATCGCCAGTTTATGGGAACAACGCAACGACGTTGCATTGCGCGTTCGGCAATCCGGCACTAACAGCTCCTGGACCATGATCCCCTGGGCGGACGGCGCGCGGATGCGGCATCCGCAATCGCTGGCCAAATCCCTCTCGCAGGTTTTGGTTGGCACCAACTGGAGCGATTTGTTGTTCAGGGAGAGTACCGTTCAATTGCCGGCTCCGGACGGATTCGAATTCATCATTACCGGCCGGCGCGGCGATGTCTTTGAAATCTCCCAGATGCAAATCATCCGCCCGACCATGGCGGGCGTATGCCGCAGGGAAATTGTGCTGCCAACCGGCAAGGTATGGCGTGCCGTGGCCATGGTGGCGCCCGGCATGCCGGACGGTATCCAATATCCCCACGCCCGCATGCGCGCCCCGCTCTTCGTCAACGGCCGGGAAGTGCCGCGCCGCGGTCCGGTTTACGGGCAGCATGCCGCGGCGCTGGATCTGGCGCCATTCCTCAAGCCCGGAACCAATTGCTTCGGATTCGAATATTATGGCGTACCCCCCAATGCGCCCACGGTTTACCTGCAAATGAAAGTCATTCTGGCGTCCGGGGAAACCATCAGTTTCCAAACCGATGATTCCTGGAAGGCTTTTGACGGCGTCCCGCCGCCGGCCGGATGGAACGAGCCGGGGTTCGACGATTCCCTGTGGACGCCGGTCCAGACCCAGGAATATGTTTTCCGCCCGCGCTCATACTTTGACGGCAGTGTGCTCGTGCCCGAACATGACGGCCTGATTGTGATCTCCAATCCGCTGCGGGATCAATTGTATTACACGGACCAGGAAGAAATTCAATTTGACATCGCCCTGCCGCCCGGGCTGGCCGGCAAGCAGCCGGCATTGGAATATGAGATCGGCCGCGCCGGAGCGGATGGGCTCAGTTCCGTGGAAACCGCCGGTAAGCAGACCGGTTTTGTAGCGCGCCCGGACAGCCTGGTTGGAAGGATTGCCGCCGGCCGCCTGGCCGGCGGGGTTTACACTGTCGCCTTGACGCTTAAAGTCGGCGGGGAAATCATCGAGCAACGCCCGCGCGAACCGTTCATGGTGATCCGCAAACTCGATCAGAAAATCGTTCCCGGCGCGGATTATACCGACGGCCTGGACCTGGAGTTGGAAGACTCGATTGATTTCGCCAGTCCGGCAGATTCCCATCCTGCGATCGAATGGGTCGCCAGATACGGCAAGGAGGCGCTGGGCGTTGAGCAGCCCCGCCTCATCCGGCGGGATGGATTGGCATACCGTGAGGGCGCGGACGGCCTGGGCAGCGGGTTCAGCTTCCGGCTGAATCCGTTCCGGCATCCCGGCGATTTTTACCTGATGGAACTGGAATACCCGGACGACGCCGAACGCGATTTCGTCGTCACGGTGGCCTCCAAGTTCGGCGTGGGCGCCGATGCCCAGACGGGCGTGGGCGTGGGCACGGGCGGCAAGTACCGGTTGACGCATCGTCCGCAAAAACTTTACTGGCTGCACGTGGCCGACAGCGGCGTGCATTCCATCGACATCGTCAACTGCTCGGAACGGGTACTGCGTCCGGCGGCCGCCTGCTCGTTGAAAATCCATCATGTCAAGGGCGATTTACCGGCGGTGGCGTTCGGCGCCAACCGGATGTTCGGCACGCTCAACGAGCGGTGTTATTACGATTCCGGGCACGGCCTGAATTTCGGCGTGGATACGCCGCGCATCCTGGCCGCGGAACAGGATAAGGACAAAAACTGGCCGCCCTTGCGCCGCTTTATCCAGGACCTGGTCTGGATGCAGGCGACGGCGGATAAGTACACCCAATATCTCAAATTCGCGGGACAGAACACCCACATGATCGGCGTCTGGCAATACAACCGGATGAATACCGGGCTGGTGCGCGATTACGACCTGCCGACTTCCCGGATCGTGCCATGCCTGAAACGGGTCATGGCGCGGACGTTCGACGTGAACAACATAAAATTCGGCGCCTCTGTCCAGTTGATGAATTTTGACGATATCGCCACCCTCGCCAACAACGCCCAGGTGGCGCAGGGCGCCGACACCGTCTGGGCCGTCAATTCCAAAGGCGAACAACTTCCGCCGATGGGCGCCAAGCGCGAATGCATCAACTGGGTGCATCCGCTGGTTCAGGAGCGGTTTTACAGCCTGATCGGCGAACTGGCCGGGATCTTCGATTTGCCGAATTTCACCGGGGTACACCTGATGATCGGGACGCCCGACCTGCTTTACCCTTACAAGGGCGGCAACGCTTTCACGGAAGCCTTGAATATTTACGATGATTATTCCTTCGCCGCCTTTGAACGCGACACCGGCACCCGCCTGCCTTTCGACAACCATGGTCCCAACCGGTTCGCGCGCCGCGCGGTCTACCTGGCCGATCCGGGCAACAAGGCCGCGTTCCGCGCATGGCGCTGCCAGGCCGCTTTCAACCTGGTTGACGGCGCCCGCAAAGTCCTGCAGGCGCGCCGCGGCGACCTGGGGGTGATGTGCGGCATCATGGGCGTCAACCCGGTGTCCATGGAATACTGGGACGGCACAGACTTGTCGTTCCATGAATTCATGCGCGGCTTCAGCATTGATCCGGCCTTGTTCGACCAGGCCCCCGGCATCTGGCTGGGGCAGACCTTGATGAGCTGGTCGCTTTACGGCACCAGTTACGGCGGCCGCAGCAGCCATCGTAACGCGGACATCTGGCGCCAGGCCGCGGATCCCGCCGTCTACGACGTCTTTAACCACGGCGACGCCCGTTACGCGTTCGTCATGGTCAACCAGGCGGAAATTTCCGTGTCCGCCCCGGGCCATAAGGCCAAGGGCACGTCCGGCGGCGAATTGGCCATGGGCGACTGGGTGCTGGAGCGCTATAAAATCCGCGCCAACGGCCAGCCATCCGGCGAGAGCGCCCGTGAAGTTTTTATCCAGGCCCTGCTTACCGCCGAGCCTGACCGGCTCCTGTACGGGTTTTCGGATATCAACCTGCCGATCGGCCATGAGCAGGAGTTGCGCGAATTCGCGCGGGTGTTCACCGCCCTGCCGCGCGGCCGGTTTGTACCGGTACTGGACACCGGGTTGCTGAGCAACATCGCCATCCGTGTTTTGCGCCGGGAGGACGCTGCATATTTTTACGCAGCCAATCCCACCCCGCTGCGCCTGAACGCCATCCTGGAAATCGATTCCGACCAGCCGGTGCTGCCCCTGGCCGGCGGCGAAGCCCTGAAAATCGCCGGCGGCAGCGGCTTGCATAAAATCATGGCGCTGGAATTGCCGCCGTTCGGCCTGGCGGCTGGTAAATCCGCCAGCCCGAACCTGGAAATCAGAGCATGCAAAGTCGCCAATCCGCCGGAATCCGAACTGACTTATTTTACCGATATCCGTGGAGAAATCCGGGGTTTGCTGGCCGACCAAAGCCTGGCCGGTATGCTGGATCAGACCGACAGGGAATTTTTCGACGTCCGGCTGGCCGAACTGGACCAGGCGCTGGCCGATAATGAATACGGCCGCGCCTATGCGATCCTGACCCAACACCGGTTCTGGCGGATATACCGCGAGGAATTGCATAACTGCAACCTGCCGACCGATACGGGCATGTTCCTGATTGACGGGTGGCAGGTGTCGAAAATTATGGAGGAAATGAACTCTGTCAGCAACGCGCCCTGCGTCGGATTGGATCAGGATGCCGGCTGGCGTCCCATCCCGGCCGACGATCCGGCTTCCGGCCGGATCGGGGTGCATGCGGTTTATCCCCCGGGGCATGGCGACGGCGTCATTTACCTGGCTTGCCGTATTAAGGTGCGGCTGCCGGGCAAATACTGGCTGCGGCTCGGGCATGACGGCGGCGCCCGCCTGTTTTGGGATGGGCAGCCCATAGCCTGCGATCCGAAATCACGTCCGCCGATAACTCCCGATCGAACCCAGGCTGAACTTGATTTGACGGCCGGCGAACATGAATTGGTCGTGGCTTTCGATTTAAACAACGGCAACGCCAGCGGCATCCGTTTCCGGTTCGCCAAGGCGGATGGCCAGCCGATCCGTGTCGTGGATTTCCCGTCGCCCATCAGGGGGAATTAGCCATGCGCCTTGGCGGAAGTGTGTGGGGCGGAAGTGTGTGGGTGTGCGAGTGTGTGCGTGTGTGGGGGCGGAAGTGTGTGGGGCGGAAGTGTGTGTGGGTATGTGAGTATGTGAGTGGGCGGCGGAAGGTGGGAGTGTGGGGCCATAGCTATGCAAAATTTTGATCCAAATACACACACACCCACATACACCAATATACTCACACACCCACATATTCGCATACATTAACAGGTAGCAGGATTAACACAGCAGGAGGAGATCATCTATGAAGACGAAGTGTTTTTTGATT
>CAZYXU010000099.1:0-13586 GCA_964650945.1 uncultured Verrucomicrobiota bacterium
CCCAAACTTGCCTTGCTTTTTCAAATCCCTTCGGGCAACGGAATTCAACACGCGGTGCATCAATTCCGGCGAAGGTGCTGGCAGCACCCCGCCGGAATTACCGGAAATGTTGCGGAATGTATCCGCAAGCGCTACATTTATAAGCTATAAAAACAATCCCGTAACGGAAATCTAACGCTTATCAAAAAAAATGTCCTGCGCCCGGTCAAAGTGTAATGTTTTTTAACGCTTGCATGATAGGGCAATTGTGATAATAATACATACGAAATGGTTTAGTTGACAGTTGAAACAATGCCGTCCGCCCAAGCGACGAGCCGGGACTGGTTCCCATGATAAAATTCTTATCCAAATTTTGCCAGCGCCTGAAAACCGCCGAAGCCGCGCCGCGCGGTGCAGCAGCCGCCCAACCCCGGCGTCCGCCGGCCGCCGGCCGGACCCCGGACGGCACGGGCAAAAGCCGGGGGCCAGATCGCGCCGGCGAATCCCTCATTCTGAGCGAGCGCCTGCAAATCGAACGCAAACAATTTTCGTTTGAATTGAAGGAAAATGCCAGCGGCCGGTTCCTGCGGATCACCGAAGACGTCGGCGGACGCCGCGACACCATCATCGTGCCCGCCACCGGCCTGCCGGATTTCCGGGACGCGGTGGACCGCGCCAGCTCCGCCGGGGCAGCAGGGGGGAAGGTTTAAGCCTAAATCCAGCATTTGAAATTCAAAAATTGACATAAGCAATTGAAAACATGGAAGATTGGATTTCTATCGCAAACACCTTTTGGGTGTGGAAATATTTTTGAATTTCAAACCGGAAAATGGTTGGCAAGTTTGCCGCATCTGCTTTGTTGGCAAGGGTTCCATGTATAAGAATACACCATCACCCTTGCCGCCGCGCATCTGCGGCAAACTTGCCAACTGCCGGATTTAGGTTACGGCGGGCGACGCCCGCCAAACCGCCGCGCAAAACCGGGCCAGGTCCGCACGGATCGGCCAAATTCAGGGCACCGGGAATTTGGCAGTCAAGTCCAACACCTCGCGCCGGATGCTTTGCAGCAGCTTGGTGTTCTTGTAATCCCGCACGACCGCGCCGATCCAGGCGGCAATCTGGCGCATTTCCGCCTCCTTCATGCCGCGCGTGGTAACCGCCGGCGTCCCGACCCGGATGCCGGACGTGACAAAAGGCGTCTTAACGTCGAATGGAATCATGTTCTTGTTCACCGTGATGCAGGCCGCATCCAGCGCCGTGGCAATATCCTTGCCCGCCGCCTGGGCGGGGGTAAGGTCCACCAGCATCAGGTGGTTGTCCGTGCCGCCGGAAACAATCCGTAAACCCTCGGCCTTCAGCCCCTCGGCCATGGTCTGGGCATTGCGCACCACCTGCTCCTGGTAAACCTTGAATTCCGGCTGCAACGCCTGGTGGAAACACACCGCCTTGGCGGCGATGATATGCATCAAGGGCCCGCCTTGCATGCCGGGGAAAATCTGGCGGTCAAGCTCCTGGGCAAAACTTTCCCGGCACATGATGATGCCGGCGCGCGGCCCGCGCAGGGTTTTGTGCGTGGTGGACGTCACGAAATGCGCGTGCGGCACGGGGTTGGGGTGGTAACCGGCGGCCACCAGCCCGGCAATATGGGCCATATCCACCATCAAATAAGCCGAAACACTGTCGGCAATCTGGCGGAAGCGCTTGAAGTCCAGGATGCGGGAATAGGCGCTGGCGCCGGCCACGATCAGTTTGGGCTTATGGGCCTCCGCCAGGCGGGCCACCTCATCGTAATCGATCTGCTCGGTCTCGCGGTTGACGCCGTAATGCATGACGTTGTAATACTTGCCGGAGAAATTCACCTTCATCCCGTGGGTGAGGTGCCCGCCATGGGCCGGATCCATCGCCAGCATGCGGTCGCCGGGCTGCAGGACCGTCAGGTAGACCGCCAGGTTGGCGGAACTGCCGCAATGGGGCTGGACGTTGACATGCTCGGCGCCGAACAGTTCCTTGGCGCGGTCAATCGCCAGGCGTTCGACATCGTCCACGTAAGCGCAGCCATTGTACCAGCGTTTGCCCGGATAACCTTCGGCATACTTATTGGTCAGCAACGAGCCGGCGGCCTCGCGCACGGCGCGGCTGACGTAATTTTCCGAGGCAATCAGTTCCAGGTTTTCGCGCTGGCGCCGGGCCTCATTGCGCAAGGCGGCGTAAACTTCGGCATCCACCTCGCCGACTTCAACCGGGTCAACCATGTTGCAGGTGTAGGCCTGGATTTTATTGACCCGCCGCTGATGCCGCTCGCTTTTATCGAAATCCTCATCCAGCCAGGCGTTCAGGACCGCGCGCGCATCATCGACACCGATCAACTCGCCGCCCAGCGCCAGCACATTGGCATTGTTATGCGCGCGGGCCATCTTGGCCATGCGCGGCGTCAGACACAGCGCCGCGCGTACGCGCGGGAATTTATTGGCGGTAATGCTCATGCCGATGCCGGTGGTGCAAACCAGCAACCCCTGGTCCACCAGCCCCTGCGAGACTTTGTCCGCCACCAGCGCGGCGTAATCCGGGTAATCCACCGAAGCGCGGTTAAAACAGCCGACATCCTCAACCTGCACGCCGCGGGTCTTGAGCAACTCCAGCAGCGCCGTCTTCATTTCAAACCCGCCGTGATCGCAACCAACTGCTATTTTCATTTTGACCCCTTTTTTAAAAACAATATCAAATCAAGCAAAGCCGCGTCAATTTCATCGCGAATCGCCCGGTAAGTGGCCACCGAACAGCCGATCGGATCGGAGATATCCCGCCCGGAACCGGCCTGACGCCCGAAACTGGTCAAAAGCCGGACTTTGCCGGCGGCGGCGGCATGCCGCGCCACAACTTCCTTGGCGTGCCCAGCCGTCATTACCACAATCCAATCCGCCCCGTCAACCATTTCCTTGGACAAAGGCCGGCTGCGGTGCGGAGCCAGGTTAATGCCCTGTTCCCGCAAAACCTCGACCGCCGCCGGGCTGGCCGGCAGGCCGGGCACGGCAAACAAGCCCGCGGAGTCAACCTGAAAGGCAGCGTCGCCGCGCAGGTGATGGCGCAGCAGATATTCGGCCATGGGGCTGCGGCAGATATTCCCGGTGCAGACCAAAACGATCCGTTTAAGTTCCTTCCCTCTCAAAACCACCTCTTATTGAACGGGATTCGACTGCCGTCCCAGTTTTTCCACCGCCACTTCCACCGTATCGCCGGGGTGCAGGGTCAGCGGGGGCCGGCGCACCGAGCCGATCCCGGCGGGGGTGCCGGTAGCAATCACATCCCCGGGCATCAGCGTAATGGCGGCGCTGATATAGGCGATCAGGAACGGGATTTTAAAAATCATGTCCGCCGTGTTGCCGTTTTGCAGAATCACGCCGTTGATTTTCGATTCGATCCGCAAATTGTCCGCATCCCCAACCTCGTCCGGGGTCGCCAGCCACGGCCCCATGGGGCAAAACGTGTCCGGGCTTTTGCCCCGGAACCATTGCCCATCGGCGCGCTGCGCGACCCGGTCGGTCACATCGTTCAAAGCCATATAGCCGGCGATGTATTCCAAGGCCCGGTCTTCCGGCACCCGGCTGGCCGGCCGGCCGATCACCACCGCCAGTTCCGCCTCCAGGTCCACCACGTCCGCTCCAGGCGGCAGGCAAATCGGATCGCGCGGGCCGATGGCCGCCGTGGCGGCCTTATCGAACAAGATCGGGGCCTTGGGCACCTGGGCGTCAAACTCCCGGGCATGGTCGGCGTAATTTTTGCCCAGGCAGATGATTTTCCCGGGCCGCCCCACCGGCGGTCCCAGGCGCACGCCATCGGCCGGGATCAACTTGCGGCGGCTTTCCGCCAGCAGGCCCGGCAGCCGCGCCAGGCCGAACCGCCGGAAAAAATCCTCGTTATAATCTTCCAGGTCGTAAGACATGCCGCGCACATCCAGAATCATCGGCGCGGCGCCGGCGGTTTCCACCAAAACGCCGGGTCTTTCCCGGCCGGGTTCTCCAAAACGCACTAATTTCATTGGGCACCTAATACCGTCATGCAAAAAGGAACAAACATTATCCCGAATCCCGCCCAAAACACAAGCTCTAATCCGGCTGGATTCGCGCCGCCAGCGGCCGCTCTTCCACCCGCCATTCGGTCAAAACCAGGTTTTTCCGGTGCGCCACGGCGCATAATTTCCGCAAGGCGTCCGGCTGCAACGCGGCGGCGACCACCACTTCCCTGACGGCATGCCGCTGCGCCAAATCCTCGAGCTGCTGCACCCCGCCGCGCACCGGATACCCGTAAACCCAACGCCCGTGCAAATTAGTGTCGTCATCCAGAATTCCCACAATCCGGCGGCGATCGCCCGCGCCGGGGTATTGGGCGCTGCGCTGCCGCAGGAAGAGCATGCCCCGGACGCCCACGCCATAGACCAGCGTATTATGGCAGTCCCGGTAAATCGCCAGCGAAGGATGCCGGGCGCTGAAGGCCATGACATCCTGCAGGGTGCGCGACAGCATGCGCATGCCCACGATGAGCGGCAGCCCCAGGCCGCAATAAATCAGCGCCTGCAAGACCAGGTCGCGGTTCGGGATACCGCCGCTCATCACGGTCAACGCCACGCTGACCATGACGCCCAGCAGCATGGCCGCGCCCAGCAGCAGCAGTTCGCCAATCCGCGCCCGGCTCCACACCCGCTGGTAGGTCCGCACCAGGCATAAGGCGATGAAGGACATACCCCCCCAGACGGGCAGGGCATGCAGCCAGGCATATTTGAAGGTCGTCGCCGCCTTTTCCGGCCAGGTCAGCCACAGGGCGGCCGCCAGGCAGCCGGCCAGCATCACCGCATCCAGCACCGGATAAAGCAATACCGCCGCCACCTTGCCGGGCGGACGGCGCAACCCGTACAACAACGCCGACCCGCTGTCCCACAGTTCCACCCGCGCCAGGTGCCGGACCACCACGTAGATTCCGGCCACAAAGGCCACCAGGTAAATGCCCACCGCGTAATCCTGATAAACCAGCCCCAGCAACGCCACGCCCACCAGGCAGACGCCCAGGACATATAACACCGTCGCCACCCGGCGTTGGGACAGCCCGGACTTGGACAGCCGGTGGTGCAGATGTTCCATGTCCGCCTGCATGATCGCCGACCTGCCGGCGCCGCTGCCGGCGAGCAGGCCGCGCACAAACCGGCGCCAGATCGCCAGCATGGTGTCAAACAGCGGGACGCCCACGGCCAGCAGCGGCACCCCGATGGAAGCCATGGCCGCGCCCTTGGAGGCGCTGCTCAGGGCAATCACCGCCAGGCTGAACCCGAGGAACATGCTGCCGGAGTCGCCGAGAAAGATGCTGGCCGGGTTGAAGTTATAGCGTAAAAAACCCGCGCACGCGCCCATCAAGCCCAACAGCACCAGCACATCCGCCGGCAAGTGCCGCAGCAGCAAGCCGCCGGCCAGGCCCAGCGCCGCGACCAAAGCCAGCCCGGCCGCCAGGCCGTCCATCCCGTCAATCAGGTTAAAGGCATTGGTGATCGCCAGAATCCAGAAAACCGTCGCGGCCAAATCCAGCGCCGCCGGCAACTGTATGCCCAGGGCGATGCCAAACCGCATGTTGAACGCATACGCCAATACCGCGGCGGCAATCTGTCCGGCAAGCTTGACCAGCGGCCGGATGCCGCGCACGTCATCCACCACCCCCACCCCGGTGATAAAGGCTGAGACCAGCAGGAACTTCAACCACCAGGCCAGGTCAAGCTTGCCGAAGAATTCCGTCCAGGGCAGCAGGAAGACCACCGCCGCCGCCGCATGAAAGCCGATGAAAACCGCCACCCCGCCCAGGCGCGGCACCGGCTGGGTATGCACCCGCCGGCTGTCAGGCAAATCCACCAGCCCATAGGCCAGCGCCAGTTTGCGCACCAGCGGCGTCAGCAGCAGGGTAACCAGAGCCGCCGTGGCAAATGCGGCAAAATATTTCAATATTACCTGATAATCCATGACTGGAAGCCAGGGGCGGTAGGGCGGACTCCGGGCCAGCGGACAGCAACCGGCGGACAGGCGCCGCGCATCCATTCCCCCTTCTTTGAATGTCCAATATACCGGACCCCCCGGTTGAGTTCAATCACAAACCGGCCATCCGTTTGACGCGGCCGCATCAAGGCTGCCCGGCGGCGGGCGCTTTGGCTACGGGAATTTTACGCCAGCCGTCGCTCTCGGTGAATTCCCGCGCGGCAAAGCACCAGATTACCCACCGCCGATTTTGCCAATAACCCGCGTCACTCGCAGCGCGGCGATACAGGTTCACCCGCGCCGGCGTGGCGCCGGAGCCGCGCACGGCCGCCAGCGCCACCGGCCGCCCCAGTTCCAATGCCAGTTGGTCGGGCAATCCGGCACCGGCGGCATGCATGTCACCGCCGGCATGAAACACCAGATTATGGCTGTCGCCCAGCAGGATCACCGGGCTGGCCGGGTCCGGCGCGGCCGGCTCCAGGACATCGCCCGCGCGCCGACCGACGCGCCGCACCGTCAATCTTTCCGGGGACGGATTGGTTGCGCCCGGCATGCGCGTCAGATCGCCATTAATTTCCAACTCGCTCCAGGCGGAATCGAATCCGGCGGATGCCGCCGGCAAGTCGCTCCGGATGATCTCCGCGATGGCGCGGGCGGCCAGCACACAGCCATTGCCGGACCAGTGCGAATCGGTCCGGCAATATGGCGGACCGTTGGTATCCATGCGGTGTTCCCAAAATAATCCGGCCAAGTCCAGCACCTGGATGCCATCGCCGCGCAGGATTTCATAAAATTCCGCCGGCGCCGGCGCGGCCGGCAATCCGGCCGGCGCGTCGGCGGGCGATGGCAACTTGTCGGGAAAAATCAGGCACTTGGGCGGCACGGGTACCAGCAGCAACTTGACGCCCCTTTCCCGCAATTGGGCATGGAAATCCAGGATCGCGAGCAAGGGGTCGGCATACTCGGGCTTGACGCCGGTTCGCGCGGCGGCCGGCGCCGCTGCGCCCCAGAATTTCCCCGCCCCCATATAGCGCAATTCCGCGGCCAGAAACAGCCAGCCATCGCGGCCGGCCACCGCGCTCTGGCCATCGCGGCGAGAGGCCGCCGCCAGATCGGCGCAGCGTGTTGACAACATTGCGGCGGCGGCCGCTCCGGCCAGCATTTGCAAAGACAATGCCATCGAAAACAAAACATCTGAACGCATGATTTTCATTCCTTAAAAACCGGGATCACGGCGCCGTAAATCCCAGCCCGGTCAATTCCTCCGCCCAGCAGGCTTCCGGCAACTGCAGGTCCGGATCATCCAACTCGCCGCGGTTGATGCCGTCCAGTTTGCCGGCCACATCCGCCCAGGGCCGCAGCCGCAATGCGACCGTCTCGCCCGGGCGCAGCCGCGCCGCCGGTGTCCAGACGTTGCCGCGCATGCTCCACGCATACACCAGCGCCTGGCGGCCGGCGGCCAGGCCGGCCCCTTCAAGGTCCACCAGGCGCAGTCCGACGATATGTTCGCTGTAGGGCACGGTGCCGGGGCGCGGGGCGGCGGCGATCTCCGCCACCACGCCGCGCACCGCAATTCCGGCGCCCGGCGGCAGCGCCAGGAATTCCGCCGGTGCCGGCGCGCCGCGGCGCAATTCAATCATCCGCCAATCGCCGGCCGCCAACTCCCGCGCGGCGAATTGATAAATCACCAGGCACTTGCCGGCGAGGCGGTCGCGCCCGCGCGCCAACTCCCGCGCCAGCCAGGCGCGCGCGGCGAAGGCGCCGTTGTCGTTGATCAGGATGCGGTCCAGGGGCCGGGCCAGCGCCCGGCCCAGATGCTCGACAAACCCCGCCGACTCGCCCCACCCCATGGCTTCCAATGAATAGATATTGCCAAAACTGTCACCCAACACCAGCACGTCGGCATCCAGGGCGGGGCGCCAGAACCCGCCGCCGGCATCCAGCACCTGCTGCACGCTGACCGTCTCCGGCCGGTAAAATTTTTGCCAGGCCGGCAGGCGCAGCATGGCGGCGATATCGCCCGCATGCGTGACCTCCAAGGCGTGGGCGGAAAAATCCCGGCGCGGCGCCGGCGGCAGCAGCGCGCGCTCACGGATAAATTCCGCCAGCGCCTCCGCCACCCGGGACATGGCTTCCGGCCGCCAATGCGTGTCGGCGGCCAGGAATGCATCGCGGCCGGACGCCCGGAACTCGCGCGCCAGGATTGCGCCGGCGTCGAACACCAGCAGCCCGGCGTCTTCCAGATCGGCGAGCCAGCGGTTGTAAGAAGGATTTTGCAACGGCAAGCCGGCGGCGGCGCAATCCGGAACAAAACGCCCCGGCTCGATCATGGGTTTGACCGGCGTGGGCGCCAGCACAAGCTGAATGCCGCGCGCCGCAAGCTGCCGGTGAAAATCCAGCAGCGCCGGACGCGGATCGGGCTGCGGCGGGTTTTGCCACTCCTGTCCGGAGCCGGCGCGGCGTTTTAACACGGCGGGTTCGAGGAACCCGGGCGCGGTCAGATAATCCACATCCGGGCGGAAGAACAGCCAACGGTCCCGCCCGCAATAGGCCTGTTCGTTGCCGGCGCCCAGCCAGCGCGCCAGCAGGTATTGCGCCGGGGGCCGGATGGCTTGCCCAACCACCGCCGCATCTTCCAGCGCGGTCTCCCAGGCATGCATTTCCCGCAAAAGACTCCGGTTAACCCTCAGGATCCGCCGCCACAACGATGCATCGCCGGCATCCGCGCCCGTCCAGGCTGCGGCCAGGTTGCGGAAAATTGCCAGGCAAGGCGGGGCGCCCGGCTGGCGCAGTTCCAGCGTCAGTTGCAACAAGGGCGCGCCAAAAATCAGCGCCAGGAAAACGGCGGATAAAAAAGCCGCGCAAGCCGGCGTGATCGCCGTGCGCCCGGCCTCACGCAGGGCAACTTCCTCACGCGTCAAGGTTGTATGTTTGTCGGACATATCTGAGCCAATGCCCCCGTCAAAAGATAAAATAGATAAACGGATTATACGCCTGGGTGGCCAGCACGCCGGCGGCCAGCAACAGCAGCGCCGCCACCGCCAGCGCCTTGCCCCACCCCAGGCTGCGCGACAAGTCCCATGACTGCGGCGCGCACCAGACCGCCAGCGCCGCCACCGCCGCCACGCCCAGGTAATACGGCTGCCGGATGATCCCGCGCACCAACAGGGCGTTGGCATGCCCGCCGTCCAGGCCGAACATGCACCCCAGGTAGCTCAACGCCGCCGGCAAATCGGCGGCCCGGAAGAAAACCCAGGCGATCAGCACGATTAAAAAGGTAATGACAATCCGGGCCGGCCGCGGCAAATGCCGGTAAAAGCTGGTCTTGCCGGCCAGCCGCTCCAATGCAAGCCAGCCGCCGTGGATGCCCCCCCAGACCACGAAATTCCAGGCCGCGCCATGCCACAAGCCGCCCAGCAACATCACCAGCATCAGGTTGAGATACGTGCGGCCGGCGCCATGCCGGCTGCCGCCGAGCGGGATGTAAAGGTAATCGCGCAGCCAGGATGAAAGCGAAATATGCCAGCGCCGCCAGAATTCCGTGATGGATTCGGACAGATAGGGCGAATCGAAATTCTTGGGAAAGACAAACCCCAGCATCAAACCCAGCCCGATGGCCATGTCGGAATAGCCGCTGAAATCGAAGTAAATCTGGAAGGCGTAGGCCGTGACGCCGTACCATGCGTCCACCGCGCCCAAGCCGGCGGCCGCGAAGGCGGTGTCGGCCACCTTGCCGCAGGGATTGGCGAGCAGGATTTTTTTCGCCAGCCCCAGGGTGAAAAACGCCACGCCGCGCGCGAATTTTTCCAGGGTCACCGGATGGGCGCGCAATTGGTCGGCGATTTCCGAGAACCGGATGATCGGCCCGGCCACCAACTGCGGGAACATGGAAACGAAGCAGGCGAAGTCGGTGAAATCGCGCAACGCCCGCGCTTGTCCCCGGTACACGTCAATCGTGTAACTCATGGACTGGAAGGTATAAAAACTGATCCCCAGCGGCAGGGTCACCCGCATAACCGCTTCCAGGCCGGGGATGCCCAGCCACTGGGACAGGAGCGCCAGATTTTCCGCGGCGAAGTTGAAATACTTGAAAAAGCCCAAAAGACCGAGATTGGTGAGGATGGAAAGCATCAGCATGCCGCGTTGCAGCCGGCTGCGGGGCTCGGTCGGCGCCGGCTGCGGCGGCCGGCCGCGCCAGTGAAACCCGTCATAAGCAATTGCCAACCCGCAGAAGTAATCGACCGCGGTGGAAAAGAGGAGCAAAAAAACGAACAAAGGATTCGACCAGCCGTAAAACGCGTAACTCAGCAGGGTCAGCAGCAGGTGCCGGAGCCGGCGCGGCGCCAGGGCGTACAACAGCAGCGCCACCGGCAGGAAGTAGTATAAAAATAAATGGGAACTGAAGACCATGACTTACCCATCCGCCGGATAATACATCGGCAACTCCCAGGCATCGCCTTCCATGATCAGGCGCTCGCCCTCCAGTTCCGGGTGGTCATTAAATTTTTCCAGGCGCAGCCGGTAAATCCGGCCGGGCGGCCGCGCGGCCTCCGGTAAAACCGCGCCGTCCATGATCACCCATTCGGCGACCAGGAATTCCGGCTCCAGCGCCGCGCCGGCCACCGTGCGCGCCAGTTGATAGCGGTTAACCGCCAATGCCCGGCGGTATGGCGCAATTTCGGCCGGGGCGGGAATGGCCGGCGCGGCCGCCAGGCGCGCGTCTGCCGTCGCCGCGGGCGGCGGCGGCGATCGCCGCGCCAGTCTTTGAGCCATCGCCTGGTAATTCCGCGCCGCTTCATCCGCCGGCAACGCCCGGCTGTAAAGCGCCACGCCTTCGATCAAGCCCGCCCAGGGCAAACTGCCATCGGGCGCGGCGCCGAAAACCAATGGGCCATCCTGCCAGGCGCCAAGCTCAACCCCGGGCAGGGCTGCCTGGAATGTTTCCGCGCCGTTGAGCCGGCAGGCCAGCGCGCCGGCGGCGCAAATCAACGACACCAGGGTCGGCCGGCCCGGCGGCAGCGCGCCCAGATCAAGTTCCGCGCCCGGCGCGCCGCCGGCGCGCCGCAGCATGCACACCAGCCGTGCGTTCCGTTCGCCCAGCAGCAAATTCCAATCATGGCTGCCGGCGCCCATGGTGCAAATCACTCCCGCCGGCCGCGGCCCGCCGGCGCCGGGCGTAACCACCAACTCCAACGTCATGGCGCCGGCGTCACGGCAGGCCGCCAGCGCACAGCGCGCCGCCGCCGGCGCCGCGGTAAACGCGCCGCGATCCACCAGCATTTCAAAATTCCGCCCATACCGCGCGCGTCCTTTGGGTTCCACCCCGCAAACAATGACGGCGCCGGCCGGCCCGGCCGCTTCGTTCGGGCGGGCGCGATTCTCCCAGATAAAAACCAGGTTATCGCGCCGCGCCGGCCAGGGCGCCGGCGGAACCGCGGCGGCGGGCGGCGGGCGCGGCGCCACCGGGGCGGCCGCGGCGCCGGCCGGCGCCGGCGCCACCCAGAGGTCGGGGTAAAAATCGCCCCGGCCGTTATAACTCACGCGGCCCCACTGTTCCACCCGCCGGAAGTCCGCGCTGAACCGCCCGACATACACCTCAACCTCCAGCCCGCCGCCGCGGATGCGGTTGTCGCCGGTGCCGACCTTGAACGGTCCGGTCATGACCATGAACCGGGCCTGGTTGCTCCAGCGCGGATAATACACCTCGTAGCCGCCGATCCCCGGGGCGGTATTGATCGGCACGCGCCAGCGCGCGTCCGTATCGGCCTGGAAAAACAGCAGGTTGCGGTGCGCGCCGTCGAAAATCCAAAACAAGCCGCTGTCATCCGGCGCCAGCGCCGGATAACAACCCTTGCCGTAAATCCGCAGGCCGCCCGTGGCCAAATCCGCCACCCCGCAATCCGGCCAGGGAAACACCCCGCCGGCGCGCCCGCCGTCCGCCGCGAGCTGGAAATTATTCAATCCCGCCGGCGTCCGCTCCCAGACCGGTTCGATCACCGCCGGATTATCCACCAGGCAGCGATAGACTTTCGGCACCAGCCGCTGCCGGCCGGGTTCTGCGCCGTAATAAACCCATTCCCGGCCGGCGGCATCCATCCAGACCGCCAATGCCAACCCATCGGTTAGCGGCCGCAAGCCCGCGCCATCCCAATGCACGAGCATGATCTTGCGCGCATGCCGGTCGGAAAATATCACCCGGTCGCCCTGCGGCGTGATCAGCGGGCGGGCGCAATTACCGGGCGCCGCCAGGATGGCGTGCTCGCCGCGGCCGTCCCCGGAATCGAATCCCATCAGGCGGAGATTGTCGGACTCCAATCCCGTATCCGTGCCGTCGCCCAGGTCCTGCACCCAAACCACGCGCACCTGCGCACCCGTCAGTTCCCGTAAGGCCGCCGCGGCCGTGACGGAGTCTGGCGGCGGCGGCGCGCTCGCAGCCGGCGCAGACGATGCTGCCGCCACATCCGGCAGCGGCGCGGAAAATTCCGGCCCGCAGCCGGACTGCAACAGTCCGGCGGCCAGGACGATGATAGCAATGGGGGCTCTGGCGTTCATGGCACCGTTAAAACCTTACGCCGGGATGGAACCAGGCGCCGGCGTTGGGCCGGCGGCATCCTTTGCGCCGGCCCGGCGGTCGCGCGCGACGCGGGCGGGAATGCCCACGGCCACGGCATAGGCCGGCACATCCCTGGTGGCGACGGCGCCGGCGCCGATAATGCTGTCATTACCCACGGCCACGCCATCCAGAATTTTTGCGCCCGCGCCGAACCAGCAGCGCGGGCCGATGTTGATGCCGCGGGCCGTGGTGCCCTGGCGGTTGATGGCCGCGCCGGCATCGGCGCTGGCATGATCGCCGCCGATGAAATAGCAATACGCCGCCACCAGCGTGTCGGCGCCCAGGATCACGCGGTTGCCGGAAAATACCTCCGAGTTGAACCCGATGTTCACCCGGTCCTCCAGCACAATATCGCCATTCTTGCAGCTCAGGATGGAGTTGCGCCCGAGAAACACCCCGTTGCCGATGCGGATGCCCTGGTTGTCCACCCCCTTGGCGTCCAGCAGGCAATTATCGTCAATGATCACATTATCGCCGATATGGATTTTGTGGGGATGCCGGAGGGTGACATTGACGCCAAAAACCACATTGCGCCCGCAACTGCCCAGCAGCCGGGGATACAGCTTGGAGCGTAAAAAAAGGCCCAAAGCGCCCGGGGTCATGGCGCAGAACCAAACCGTCAACTCGTACCGCAGAAGATGGCGCCAACCGCGCCGCCCGATGATCAAATCGCAGTAATGGGCCAGCTTCGACTTCGACTTGGCCATCTCGTCCTGAATCAGCACGCTTTGCGTTTTCATAGCGGAAGCATATCACACGCCCGCCGGAGGCACAAGCCGGGAATCGCAACATGGTAATCGCAAGCGTTCAATACTCGCGGCGCTGCAAACTATGCCGCGCCAGCGCCAGCGGCACAACCACCGTCACCGCCGTCAGCCCCAGCAGCCAGAGGACGGCGGCCCACAGACCGCGCTGCAATACCGGACCGGCCACCCGCCCGAGATAATGCCAGTGATACAGCGCGGCAAACGGCAGGATCGCGGCGA
>CAZYXU010000100.1:0-13276 GCA_964650945.1 uncultured Verrucomicrobiota bacterium
ACCATCGCCGCAAGCCGGGCCTACATCACCAACGTGATGGCGCAACATAACATTCCCGGGCTGACAATCGCGCTGGTGGAAAGCCAGGCGGTGGTCTGGGCCGAAGGGTTCGGTTATGCCGACCAGGCGCGGCGGATACCGGTAACCACCAATACGGTGATGATGATCGGGTCTGTTTCGAAGCTGCTGACCTCGTTCATGGCGCTGCAATTGATGGATGAGGGGGCGTTCGACCTGGACGCCAACATTACGAATTATGTAACCGAATTTTCCATGTTGCCCCGCTTTGCCGGACAATCCGGCGCTTGGACTTTGCGCGCCATGATGGATCATCGCTCCGGGATTCCCGGCGACATTTACAATGGGGCGTTTTGCCACGGCCCGTACTGGCCGGATTATACCCGGTGGCTGATCGGATATTTTAACGATGATTACCCCCTGTATCCGCCCGGTTTGTTCGTGAGTTATTGCAACAGCGGATTCAACCTGGTGGGCGAGGCCATCGCGCGGCAGGCCGGCGCGGATTACACGATTGTGGCGGAAAGCCGCGTGTTTAGCCCGTTAAACATGCCCTATTCATCGTTCCTGCTGGACAAGGCCGCCGTCGCGGACAATCTCGCGGTGGGCTACAACCCGGACGGCTCGCCTTCGCCCTGGATGCTGGCAAATATGCCGGCCACCGGCGGCGCCTATTCCCGGCCGCTGGATATGGCCAATGTGATCATAATGCTGCTCGCGGAAGGTTTTTTCGGCGGCAGCCAATATTTGTCAACCAATGCGCTTTTCCAGTTGGTGCACACCGTTCCCGGACCGCTGGATGTTGACAATTACCTGAAAACCGGCCTGGGGTTGGACACGGTGGATGATCCGGCAATGAATTATGCCGGCCGCGCCTGGGCGAAAAACGGGTCCACCGGCAAATTTGAGGCCTTGCTCGAGGTGCTGCCGGATCAGCAATTGGGCGTTTTTGTGAATATCAATTGCGCGAACAATCTGACGCTGGCGGTTGTCCGCGAGGTGTTGGCCAATGCGGTCAAGGAAAAAACCGGGCTGGAACGCCCGCCGACGCCGCCCATGCCGTCGCCGGCGGAGACCAATCTGGATTTCGCGGCGCTTCAGGCGGTGGCGGGGTATTATGTCACCAAAAACGGGGTTGACCTGTTTATCGCGGAGTCGAACGGCACGTTGTCATGCGTGCATAACACGCAGACAAACTCAGCCGCCACCACGAATTACCGGCCGCATGTTAACGGCCGGTTTTTCATTCAGGGGAAGCCGGAACTCCAACTCGCATTCACCAACCTGGCCGGATACGATGTCATTGTCGCTTATGGCTGCGATGGGACGTTGAAGAATGAGCTCATGTATGGCGGATACGCGGAGTATTTGTATGGCGCGCGCTACACGCCGCCTCTCATCTCCGCCGCCTGGTCGAATCGTTGCGCAAGCATTTGGCTTGCCGACAACCTGCTGTATTCCGATTATAACATGGCCGAAAGCGGACCGAGCGGATTGACGCTCGACGTCTTCAACGGCATCCTGACTTTGGGCGGAATCGGCAGCGTCACGCTGGCGCCGGTTGACGATCATCTGGCGTTTGCGGCCGGCTTGACCTCGCGCGCCGACGGCGGCGCCCGGGTGGTGACCAACGCTGCCGGTCAGGAACGCATCTGGTTTGGCGGCTACCATTGCGTGCGGCTGGATGAAATTCCGGTCATCACCAACCGCGGAGTCGCAACCGTGTCGCCCAGCCTGCACACCAATGCCATGGTGGTTTATGCCGGCGGTATTCCGGGCCGGCGGGTTACGGCCATGCTGGGTTCCAACGCCGCGGCTGCCGTTGTGCGGGCAATCAGCCTGGACAGCCTGAGCGTGACGGCGGTCGGCACCGGCATGGTCGAGTGGGTTTGCGATGCCGAATCATCCCTGATCAACATCAGTTCTTCCAACACCGTGGAATGCCAGGTGCGGATCCTGGATGATGCTCCGATGGCCGGCGATTTTGACGGGGATGGCCGGGCGGACCCCGCGATCATGGATACTGCCGGAAACTGCTGCGCCTGGCTTTCCGGCGCCGGGTATGCGCGCAACGGCCCATTGGGCCTGGGCATCGGGGGCCTGCCGGCGGCCGGCGATTTTGACGGAGACGGCCGGGCGGACCCCGCGGTGGCGCGCGGATCGGACTGGCGCGTGTGGTTTTCGGCGTCAGGATATCATATGGCCGGGCCGTATGATTTGGGCGTCCAGGGCCTGCCGGCGGCCGGCGATTTTGACGGGGACGGCCGGGCGGATCCCGCGGTGGTGGATGCTGCCGGCGCCTGGCATATCTGGCTGTCATCGGCGGACTACGGAACGGACATTCCTTTCATTCCGGGCATCAGCGGCGCGCCGGCAGCCGGCGATTTTGACGGAGACGGCCGGGCGGATCCCGCGGTGGTGGATGCTGCCGGGAACTGGCATGTGTGGTATTCCCATACCGGCTATGCGCATGGCGGCCCGTTTGCGTTAGGCGTCAGGGGCGCGCCGGCACCCGGCGATTTTGACGGAGACGGCCGGGCGGACCCCGCGGTGGTGGATGCTGCGGGCGGCTGGTATGTCTGGTTTTCCGCCTCCGGCTACACCCGGGGCGGACCGTTCGCTTTAACCGCTCCATAGCCGCTGGCTAAAATTTCCAAACCTATCGACCGGTTTCAAAACTGTTTTTAAAAACCATGCCCCGGCATATCAACATCGCCTATACGCCGCAATTGACGCTGCTCTATTGCGGCCGAACCAGGTTGCAAAGCTGGTGGGCGGAAGCAAATGTCCGCGTTCCCTACTGGCGCCTGTATTGGAACAACCGCGCGGGCGCATATCTGCAAGCGCCGGCCAAAACCACCCGGCATGCGCTCGGCCCAACGCACTTCACGGTCGTGGCGCCCAACACCACCCTGACGCGCGAGCTGAAACGTCCGGTTGAGCATTTTTTCACCCATTTCACCGCCGGCCCGCCGTTTGAAGGCATCCAGGACCGCGTGCACCGGCTGGCCGCCCCGGCGCCCATGGTCAAAGCCATGCAGCGCGATTATACGCCCACGCTCATCGAGTCGCCGGCGGAGGACAAACCGCGGCGCACGGCCACCGCCATGGCCTTGTGCTGGTACGCCCTCTCCACCCTGCCGCCGGAATGGCTGCCGGCCGGGGTGCCCGACCAGCGCTTGAACAAATTGCTGCAATGGTGGGAAAGCCGGCAATGGCAGGCGCTGCCCAACCGCGAACTGGCGGCGCAGGTCGCCATGCATCCGACCGCCTTCTGCCGTTATTTTCACCGGGTGATGGGCATGCCGCCGCACACTTTCGGACTGGGCAAACGGATTGACCGCGCCTGTCTGTTGTTGCACTTTTCCAGGCTCAGCCTCGCCCAAATCGCCGAGGCCGCGGGATTCTGCGACCGGTACTATTTTTCACGTCAATTCCGCCAAATGCGCGGGGTCAGCCCGGCAACATTCCGGCGCCAGGCCGCCCCCGCCGGAATGCTTGAGATAAAAACATAACGCCGCCCCGGCGGCCAGAGGAAGAAAGTATGAGCATACAAATCGCACGCGACACCATCAACCTGAAACCCACCCCGCGCCTGGCCCACACCGAATATTCGCTGGCCCTGCACAAGACCTACGCCGCCAAGTTCCGGCCGCAGTCCATCCTCGACGCCTGGGAAATCGACTTCCCCTTCACCACCAACGGCGGTCCCATCCGGTGGAAGGATGTCGGCCGCACCACGGACATGGGCCATGCCGGCTACGCCGTGGACAGCAGCGACTTCCGCCCCGTGGGCGAATGCCCGTTCACCGATGTGGAAGAGATTTACGAGTTCGATCCGGCGCGCGAATACGGCCTGCCCGGACACCGCGAACTGGTCAAATATTACGAGCAGGTCCACCAGGCCCACATGGCGGAACACCCCAACCAGTTCTGGCCGGGCGGCTATTACCCCACCGTGATCTCCGGCGCCATCCAGTCGTTCGGCTGGGACATGCTGCTGCTGGCCGCCGCCGACCAGGCGCGTTTCGCCGAAGTCCTGCGCCGGTTCGGCCGTTATACGGAGCATTACGTCGCCGCCTGGGCGGAGACTTCCATCGAGGTTTTCATCCAGCACGACGACATGGTCTGGAGCGACGGCCCTTTCATCCACCCGGACTTTTACCGCGGCGTAATCTTCCCGCTCTACCGGAACATGTGGGCGCCCCTCAAAAAAGCCGGGAAAAAAATCATGTTCTGCGCCGACGGCACCTACGACATGTTCATGGAGGACATCCTCGATTGCGGCGCCGACGGCTTGATCTTCGAGCCGTCCAATGACTTCGCCGGCGTGGTCAAGCGCTTCGGGCGCCGCTGCTGCCTGGTCGGCAGCAAGGTGGATTGCCGCACCCTGGCCACGGGGTCATGGGAACAGGTCAAGCGGGAAATGGACGAAACCCTGGCGCTGTCCCGCGATTGCGCGGGGCTGATCTGGGCGGTGGGCAACCACCTCGCGCCCAACATCCCCGACGAAATGATGGACCTTTACATCAACTACCTGCGCCAGCACTGGCAGCGCAAATAGTCCTTTATTTCCGGCCGCGCAGGATTTTCAGCGCCGCATCCACGCTGGCATTGTCATGCACCAGGGCGCAGATGGCGCGCGTCATGCGCACCGGCGTGGCATGGCCGAAGGCATTGCGCCCCACCGCCACCCCGCTGCCGCCGGCATCCAGCGAATCGCGGATGATCTGCAGCAGCATGCGGTCGTCCGTAAGCTTTTCCCCGCCGGCAATCACCACCGGGATCGGGCAGCCGGCCACGACTTTCGCAAACGACTTGGCCGAGCCGGTATAAGTCACCTTGACGATATCCGCCCCGAGCTCCGCCGCAATCCGCGCGGCATGCCGGACGCTGTCCGGGTCGCTCTCGGACTTGATCTTTTTGCCGCGCGCGTACATCATCGCCAGCAGCGGCATGCCCCACTCCATGCATTGCACCGCCACCTGGCCCAGGTCGCGCAGCATGACCGACTCGTTCTCCGCGCCGATATTGATGTGTACGCTGACGGCATCCGCGCCGAATTTCAGGGCGTTTTCCACCGTGTTCACCAGCACCTTGGCGTTCGGGTCGGGGCTCCAGACCGTGCTGCCGGAAAGATGCAGGATCAACCCGACGTCCTTGCCCTGCTGGCGGTGCCCGTGCAGGGGCAGGCCGATATGGCCCAGGACGGCATTGGCGCCGCCTTCCGCCACGGCGTTCACCATGTCGCGCATATTCTCAATGCCGGGGATCGGGCCGACGGTCACCCCGTGGTCCATCGGCACAATCACCGAGCGCATGGTGTCGCGGTTGATGATCCGCTCCAATCTGATCAACTTACCCGGCATGAAGCCCATCGCGTGTCTCCCGTTGGCAATTTATTTTTTCAGCAGTTCCTGCAGATGTTTGACGTATTCCGCCGCGCCGCCGGGCCGGTACCCGGTTGTCGCGATGACTTCGCCGGCCGCGTCCAGCAGCAGAATCGTGGGGAACCCGCGGGCTTTATACTTCTGCATCAGGGATTCATTCTGTTGCTTCTCCGCCGGCGGCAGTTCCTTGCCGCGCGGGAAGTCCGCCATGAACAGCACCAGGTTGTCCTTGGCATAATCTTTAAATTCCTTTTGCGAAAAGACTTCCTTATCCAGCTTAATGCACCAGCCGCACCAGTCCGAGCCGGTGAAATCCAAAAGGATGGGCCGCTTTTGCTCCGCCGCCGCCTTTTTGGCCTGTTCGAAATCAGTAAGCCAGCCTTCCGACGCCAAGCCCGTTCCCGCCAGCAATATTCCCGCCAGGACCGAACCGATCATCTTTTTTTGCATTTTTACCCCCCTTGTGGAACGTGACATAATCTACCGCTTTTTTATGTATACTGACAAACCCCCGCCGGCATGTCAAGCATGACGCATGCCGCAGCATGACGCATGCCGCTAGCCAATCCCTGTGGGAGCGGCGTTATGCGCCGCGATCCGGGGTTAACCGCCGTTCAATCGCGGATGCCGCTCCGGATGCCCAGCACCGCGCGCAGGCCGGACTCTCCGGCGTAGGGGCCCGCGGCGCCGAATGGCGCCAGGGCAAAGGTTTCCGCGGGATTCTGCGTCGGCGCCGCCAGCAGATAGCTGAAACGGTATTCATCGGCGCCGGCCGCGATGGCGGCCAGCGCCGCCACTTCCGCCGCCAGTTCATCCGCCGCCGGCGGAGCGGCGGCGCGCTGCCGGAGTTTGCGCAATTGCATCCAGCAGGCGCCCAGTTCGACCTGGCCGTCCGCCGGCCGGTAAAACGCCGCCGCCCCGCCGGCGCCGGCCAGCGCCGGCAAGGCGCCCCGGAACAAATCCTCCCAGCCGGGGCCGGGCCGCACCCAGGCCTGGCGGCCGTCGCCGCCATCGCGCACAATCGAAACAACATCGCGCGACCAATGCCAAGCCTCGGCCAGGTGCCAGCGCGGGTCGGCAAAGAAGCGCGGCCGATCGGGCTGTTCCGGCAAATCCCCCAGCGCCAGCGCCAGGGTCATCCCCAGGAAGTCCTGGAGCAGGGCATCGCCGCAATCCGGGTTGCCGGTTTCAAAGGCCAGCGCCAGAAGAAACATGTAGCGGCTGGCCCATTCATACAGCATGTCCGGATTGCCCTGCTCCAGCAAAGCCGCGCGCGCGTCCTCCCAATGCTGAAAGGCCGCGGCCGCCCAGGCGGGCGCATCCGCCCGGCCTGCCGTCCGCAGACAGGCGGCGGCGAAATTCGCGGGATCCTCCTCGCCGGACTCACCCCGCGCATAATACAAGACCATCAAACGCCGGAAACGCGCGGCGTCGCGCACCTGTGCGGCGCGCCAGCGCGTCCCGGCCCAGCCCCGGCGCACACGGCGCAGGCTGTCTTCCAGGCGGCGGCGTTCCGCGTCGGAAAATTGCACCACCTCCGCCTCCAGCCGGCGCTGGCCGGTTTCCAGTCCCGGCCGGACAAATGCCACCCGGATTTTTTCCAATTCGCCGGCTTCCTCGCTCGGCAGCATCTCGCCGGCGGCGCCGGCGAACACGATTTCCTCGGCATCATCGCCCCACGGCAACTGCCGGACAACCTGCCAGGTCAGCGTCAGGCTCACCGCCATTTTCGGCGGTGCGGCGGCTTGACCATCAGCCGCCGGCGAACGCAGCGAATAGGTCAGCGCGATTTGGGGCTGGGCGGCGCCTGCAGGGGCCGCCGCCAGTAACACGCACAGGCGCGCTGCCGGCGGCACGGCGTCCGCCGCGCCCGGCGCCAGCATTCCGGCCAGTTGTTTTTCCAGTCCGCGCAGCCGCGCGTTGCGCGCCGCGGCGTCCGGCAACGCGGCGGCATCCAGGGCGGCTTTGCGCCAAGCGGCGAATTCCGGGCGGTAGGTCCAGATAAATCCGAAGATGGCGGGCAAGGCGGCCGTGTCAAACACCGCCTGCCGGGCGGCATTGGTAAGCGCCACGCCGCGCGCCTGCAGGTCCTGTTCGACGGCCGCCAGCATGCGGCCGGCAATTTCATCCAAGGCGCCCACGGTTTGCGCATCCGGAGCGCGGCGCATCCACAGCGCGGTTCCGATTTCCGCCAACAGGGCGGGGTGGGCAATGTTTTGCAGGGCGAAGCGCCAGAGTTGGTCGCGGGCGGCGGGGTCGTCCGGCAGCAGCCGCCGCAACTCAAAAGACGCGGTGGAAATTTCCAGCACGGGCGCGCCCAGCGCCAGCGCAACCTTCGCCGGGCTCGATGCCAGCCCCGCCTGCGCCAGGGCGGCGGTTAAACGCGCCTGCAGCGCCTCGTCCGCCGGACTGGCGGACACCAGCATGTCCGGCAATTCCTGGTCGGCGTTAAACACCAGGGCGGCCAGCGCCGCCTCCGGCAGCCAGGCAGGCAGCAGGGCCAGGTTGCCGCGCCGGGTGTTGCCCAGGGCCGCCAGGGCCGCCGCCCCGCGCGCCAGCGGCGCGTCGGCGCGGCGGAATCCCGGGTTCATCCCGGCATACGCGGCAAAATAATTGTTATAGAAAAACCAGGCGCCGGCGCTCAGCCCGTCCGCCGCCGACTCCAATTCCGGGCCGGCCAGAAACCGGCCGGACTCCAGGTCCTGATGCAGCCGGGGGACCAGCCGCTGCGCGCGCGGCCGGGCATCGCCCAGAACGTCGCGCACCGCCTGCTCGTCCACCGCATACATCTCCGCCACGCGCGGCGCGCCCGTCTCCAGCAACCGGGCAAAGGCGCTTTGCAGTTCCGCATCGCGCCCGGGATCGGCGCTGAACGCGGGCGGGCAGGCGGCGCGCCCGGCCAGCCTGGCCGTGGCGGCGGAATACCCCGCCAGCCGCGCCAGATCCGCTTCCGTCCGCATGGCCTGCTCCGCCGCGCCGGCGGTTAAAGCCGCCATGAGGCAGCCGGCCAGGGCAAGCCTGTGATTTCGGGCGTTTGGTTTCATGGATAACTGATTATGCGCCGGGACAGCGTGGAAAGCAATGCCGTTTTTGGATCGTTCGGACTAATGCCGGCACAGGTTTTCACGGCGGTACCTGGCCGGCGTCACCCCGGCCACGCGTTTAAATTGTTTGATAAAATAACTCTGGTCGCAAAATCCCGTGGCGTAGGCAATGGTCGGACAGTCCTGATCCGTCTGTTCCAGCAAGTGCATGGCCTGCCGCACCCGCCGCTGGGTCAAATGCTGTAAAAAAGTGCGGCCGGTACGCTGTTTCAGGAGGTGGCTGACGCGGAAGACGCTCAAGCCCGCGGCGCGGGCGGCTTCCGCCAGCGACAGCTCCTGATGGTAATTTTGATTGATGAAATCCAGCACCCGGTTCAATCCCGGATGGCCCGCGCCGCGGCTCCGGGAATAAATTCCTTCCATGAAAGCATCCAAGGCTTGCATCAGGACGTGCGCCAGCGTTTCAAAATCCCGCGCGGCAATCAACTTGCGCATCCATTGGTGGTTCTGCTCCAACAACGGCTCCATCAGCGCGTTGTCTTCCACCGCCGCGCGCGTGAGGTAACCCATCATCTCTATCGCCCGCGCGCGCAAAACCACCAGTTTGGGCGAGGACAGAAACATCACGCCCAATGTCTCGTTCAAAACGCGGCGCGCGCCGTTGCGGTCGCCGGCTTTGATCAGCGACAATAATAAACGCTCCTTCTCCACCGGGTAATTAACCGGGTCGCCCATCCCGCGCTTGCGCTGGTCGTCCATGGCTTCGGCAATCTGGCGTTGCTGGGTTGCCTTCAGGCGATTCTCATCCAAAAGCTCGGGCTTCCAGCCGCTGATCTGGTAAAATGCCGCGGCCAGCGCCCAGGCCGCCTCGCGTATCCGCGCCGCCGGCCACTGGCTCAGCCGCGCCACATACCGCCGGGCCGCCGCCGGATCCACTCCCTGCCCCAGCAAATCGCGCAAAACCTCGTCTTCCCCGCCCGCATACGCCAGCACTTCCCCGCCCAGAATCCCGCCAGCCAGTTCCCGGCGGTTGACCAGCGCCACCATCCAACTGATGATGCCGCCCGTGCGGTAAAACACATACGGCTCGCCCCAATGCAAAGCTTCCTGCAGACAACACGCGGTGGCTTCATGGTACGACGGCAAACCGGGCAATTGCGCCGCGGCCCGCCCGGGAAAAAGCGGTTGACCATCCACTCCAACCGGACAGGCATGCAGTCGGAATGTCCGATAATAATCACGGCAAACTGCGAGCAAAACCCGGCGCACCGGCATAAAATTACGATTTTTCACACATCCCCCCATCAAAGCAGCAAGAATGTTATAAAAAACAGCCGTTTTTGTCTATACCAAAATGGATGATTCAGGTTTAATGCCCGCCAGTTGTTTAGTCAACCAACCGAAAGGACCGGCAATGAGCAGTATTTTGGATCAAATCACGGAAAACCTGATCAAAGGCAAAGCCAACGACGTCAAGGCCCTGGTGCAGAAAGCGATTGATGACAAAGTCAATCCGGCCGACATTCTGAACAAAGGATTGCTGGCCGGCATGGGCACCATCGGCGAACGTTTCAAAAACAACGAAGTGTATGTGCCGGAAGTTTTGATTGCGGCGCGCGCCATGAAGGCCGGGATGGAAATTTTAAAACCCTTGCTGGCTTCGGCGGGAGTCGAGCCGGTGGGGACGGTGGTGGTGGGAACGGTCAAGGGCGACTTGCACGACATCGGCAAGAACCTGGTGTGCATGATGCTGGAAGGCGCGGGCTTCAAGGTGGTGGACGCCGGCATCAACGTAGAGCCGGCCAAGTTGGTGGAACTGGCGAAGGAAAACAACGCCACGGTCATCGGCGCCTCGGCGCTGCTGACCACCACGATGGTGAATATGAAGAACGTGGTGGAAAGCGTCAAATCCGCCGGCCTGGCCGGCAAGGTCAAGGTCATGATCGGCGGCGCGCCGGTCACGCAGGCGTTTGCCGATGAAATCGGCGCGGATGGCTATGCGCCGGATGCCGCCTCGGCCGCCGACCTGGCCAAGGCGCTGCTCAAGAAATAACTTGCGGCAACATGATTAACCACAGGGCGCTCTGCCGGCCTCCATGGCGGGCAGGCGCCCTGTTTTTTTTAACGGGCCGCACCGTCCACCCAGACGGACTCGCCGCGGCGGCGCGCCCAGGGCACATAGCAGAGCGGATGGTCGCTCCACAACGGCGTCGAACCGATCTCGGGATGCACAGCGGGGGGCGCATCGCATTCCAGTTTGATCACCGGGAAAAGCATGTCCCCCATTTCCGCCGGCAGGCCGCGGATCGTCAGTTCCGATGCATGCTGGTCGCAGTGCAAAGGCTGGTCGGAACCCAGCAGCGACGCGCGCAGCACGCGGGTTTGCAGCCAGGGCAGGCGCAGCGAGGGCCGCCGGTCCCAGAAGCGCAGGATCAGGTAAAGATTGTTGCCGCGGCTGGACAGGCGCCCCATGGTCACCATATCCGGCAATGGCCGGGCTTGCGTGCCGTAAACCGCTTCGCCGTTCACGCGCAGCCATTCGCCGATCCGGCGGCTGCGCTCCGCGAATTCGGGGGGGATTACCCCGTCCGCATCCGGCCCGACATTCAACAGTAAATTGCCCCCCTGGCTGGCGGCATCCACCAGCATGTCCAGCAGCAATTCCGCCGGACGCCAGTGTTCGCCGATAGTGTAGCCCCAGAGGCGCCAGGTGCTGACCTGGCAGGATTCCCACAGGCGGTCCGGCTCGGCCTTGATGTGCTGTTCCGGGGTGCCGAAATCGCCGAGTTCCCGGGAATGCCCGGCGTCTTCCAGCATATTCTGGTAGGGATTCGGTCCGGCGGGCTTGACCGCGGGTTTGCCGAGCCGGTTGTTGATTAAAATATCCGGCTGCAGGCCGCGCATCATGCGCACCAATTCCTCCGAACGCCAATCCTCGCGGGTGCGCGGCCAGGAACCATCGAACCAGATCACATCGATTTTGCCGTAATTGGTCAGCAACTCGCGCACCTGGCCGTGTACATACGCGCAAAAATCGCGCCAGCCGTCCGGGTTGATGTCCGGCCCTTCCAGGTAAGCGGGCACACGGAAATCCGCGAGCGAGTAATACAAGCCCACGCGCAGTCCGGCGGCGCGGAAGGCCTCCACGTACTCGGCCACGAAATCGCGCCTCGGCGCCTGCGCCGCGCTGGTGTAATCCGTCAGCCGCGAATCCCACAGGCAATAACCGTCATGGTGCCGGGTGGTCAGCACCGCGTAGCGGCATCCGCCGGCGCCGGCGATTTCCGCCCAGCGCCGCGCGTCGAACTTTTGCGGCCGCCAGCGGCAGGCCGCTTCCGCGTATTCCCGGTGATCCAGCCACTCGCGGATCAAGACCTGCTCGCCCCGCCCCACCTGCGCGTAGGGCCCCCAGTGAATAAACATCCCGAAACGCGCCTCGGGAAACCAGCGCCATTTTTCGGGAATATTGTTTACTTGCATCTTTGCTTAATACCTCGCCAATTCCAGCCCGCGATTGCGGAAATACATGAATGATTCGAAATCCACCTCCGACGGCGTCGAGTGGTCGGACGACAAGATATAGGGCGTCTTGGTGGCCATTAACGGCAAAATCTTTTTACGCAATTCGGCCTCAATCCGTTTTTTATCATTGGAAATAATCTCGCGGATGTCAATGTTGCCCATGAAGCCCAGGCGGTCGCCATACAGCTTGTTCAGCCGCACCATGTCCATGCCGGCCTTGACCTCCATGGCCTGCAGCATGTCAATCCCCGCCTCGATCATTCCCGGCACCAGCGGCTCGACAAATCCGCAGGAATGCATGATCACGCGCAAGCCGCGCTGGTGCGCCCAGGCGATCGTGCGCCGGTGCGCCGGCAGGATCAGTTCGCGGTACATGGCCGGCGACATGAATGGTTTTTCCTTGAATCCCATATCCTCCCAGAACCAGATGCCGTCCGGCAACCCCTCTGCGTTAAACAGCATTTCCCAGAGTTGGATGGTCAGATCGGCGTAAACGCCGGCCATCTCCAGGATCCATTCCGGATCCAGCGCCATGCCGACCAGCATGTTTTCATGGCCGCACACCGGGTGCATCTGCTCAAAAACGTTGGTGCCGGCCCACATGAAAAAGCGGTTTTTGTCGGCCGCCGCCTGGCGGGTAAGGCGGTAGGATTCAAAATTCACCCGGCGGGGGTCGGGCTTTAAATACGGCTTGATATGCTGTTCCCAGCCGGCGCGATCCTGCACCAGAAAATCCACATGCTCCGGGGTGCCGGACTTGTTCTTCCACTGGCGCAAGCTTGCGCCGTTGCCGTTGCGCACCAGCTTGGTGTCCGCGTCCTCCTCCAGCACCACATCGGCGATGTCCAGGTTGCCGATCAGGTTGAAACCGCCGGCCCGGACGATATCCATGTCGAAAAATTCGTTCAAACCCTTGGGCGGAAGATGCCCTTCGGCCAGCCAGCGCTTGGTGGTTTCCCCCCAAAAACTTTCGGTAAAGGCCGCGCGATCCGCCGGCCGGCGTTCCAGCAAATTCCCGACGCGTTCCCGCGATGTCATTTCCGGCATTTTCCGCTCCTTTTAATTTCCCCGTGAGGGGCGCCCCCGCAAAACAATTCAACCTTTATCAAAATCATGCCTGAAATGCAACACATGCTAATGTCCGCGCCGGCAAAGGCAATGGACAAGCGCAATTATTTTGTGTATGGTTCATGCAATTGAATATGCAAGCAAACATGAATAATACATCAGAATTGCCCGTCGTGGCCATCGTCGGCCGGCCGAATGTCGGCAAGTCCACCCTGTTCAACCGGCTGGCCGGCC
>CAZYXU010000101.1:0-13158 GCA_964650945.1 uncultured Verrucomicrobiota bacterium
ACCATCCGCATGTCCCGCAGGGCGTGCAAATTCACCGGAACACGCCGATCTGCTACAGCCTGGGCAATTTCGTGTTTTATCAGGAAACCGACCTGGCGTACCGGAAAATCGGCTACCTGGTAAAAGCCGGCATTGCCGGGAAATCCTTATCCTCCATCCAGATCATCCCCTACGCGATCCTCGCCGACCGCTTAAGCCTGCTGCGCGGGGACAAACGCGCGCATTTTTTCAAGACGCTGCGCAGGATTTCGCGGCCACTGCAGGAAGACGGGGGCGTGGAAGCCGCCTGGCGCGGGTTTTTGCGCTACTACGGCGTCCAGGGCTTCCAAGCGGAAGTCCGGACGATCATGGACCGCCTCGCGGCGGAGCCGGCCAAAGGCGCCGCCATGTTCCGCAACCGCCTTACCACCATGCAGCACCGCGAGCATTGGCAGAGCGTCCTGACGCGGATCATGGAGGGGACGCTTGACGATGCGCCGGAGTGGGCTTGCGACCTGGCGCGGGAGTGGCTGACGCAAAAGCGTTAAGATCCGCCGGGCGGCGCGCCGGCCGCCACATACGCCAAAAACTTATGCAAACCGTGTTGGACAAAAAAGCCGTCAAAATCGTCATCACCGACTCCGGCCTCGGCGGCCTGTCCATTTGCGCGGAACTGGCGGAAACCCTGGCGCGCCGCCGCGATTTCGCGGCGGCGGACATCATCTGCTTTGACGCCCGCCCCGAACAGCGCCGGGGATACAACATGCTGCCGGACATGGCGGAAAAAGTCCGGGTTTTCAACTGCGCCCTGGAAGGCATGCAGCGGCTGCAACCCGACGCGATCCTGATTGCCTGCAATACCCTGTCGGTATTGTATGAGCACACGCCCTTCAGCCGGCGGGCCGCGATCCCGGTGGTGGACATCATTGATTTCGGCGTTGAGCTGATCCATGCGCAACTGCTGGCCGTGCCAGACAGCCAGGCGGTCATTTTCGGCACGCCGACGACCATTGCCGCCAACACGCATGCCGTGCGGCTGATCGCGCGCGGCATCGCCGCGGACCGGATCATCAACCAACCCTGCGACCGCCTGGCGGGAGAGATTGAAAACGGTCCGGCGAGTTCCGCGGTCGCCGCGATGATCGAGACTTATGTCGCCCAGGCGGCGGCGCGCCGGCCGGACCCGCGGCAACCGCTGCTGGCGGCGCTCTGCTGCACGCATTTCGGCTACAGCCGGCAACTGTTCGAGCAAAGCCTGGCGCGCCACACGCAGAGGCCCGCGGCCATCCTGAATCCTAACAGCGCCATGAGCGGCTGCCTGGCGGGGACGGCGCGGCCCGGGACATTTCCGGCGCCGCGCATTTCCGTAACCATGGTGGCGAAAACCACTTTCACCGCCGGGAAAATTCAGGCCATCAGCCAGGTATTGGAGCCCATATCGCCGGCAACGGCGGCGGCGCTGCGGCAGTACCGCTGCGATCCCGAGCTGTTTGTCTGCTGAAAGGAGCTATTATGAAAAGGATTTTGTTAATCACCGGGCCGGGCGGCGACGCCCAGGGCTGGGGCGACCGGCACGTGACCGAATGCATGCGCGAAGCTTTGAATGCGGGCGGATTTACCGCGGAAATCGGCTGGGTGGAAACGCCCGCCGACTTCCAGCGCGCCCTCGCGGAAAAACCTTGCGACATGATCTGGTCCGCCCTGTATTACATCACGCCGCGCGCGGATATTATCGGCCTGAGCGGAAATGATAATTTATGGGTGGCGGATTTGCTGGATGCGCGCGGGATACCCTATATCGGCCCGAATGCGTTGACCATGAAACAATTGATAGACAAGGCGGAAACGCATCGCATCCTGGGCGCGGCCGGGGTGCGCGTGCCCGCCAATTACCTGGCGCGCCCCGGCGCGGATTTGCCGGAGGCCGCCTACCCGGCCTTTGTCAAGCCCTGCTGCGAATCCCGCTCGGTGGGCATCAGCGATGAAAGCGTGGTGCATGGTCCGGCGGAACTGGCCCGGCGGGTCCGCTACATTCACGCAACATTCAAACAGGCCGCGCTCATCGAAGAATACCTGCCGGGCCAGGAATACACGGTCTTGATGCTGGGCAACGGCGCGCGCCAGGAATTTCTGCCCGGCCTGGTCACCGTTGACCCGGCGCTCTACGGCAAATACCGGATTTTACGCAGCGATTTGCGCGGGGTCGGCGTGACGAAAATCAGCATCCCGGAAACGCAAGGCGCAGCAGCGCGGGAACTGGCCCGGCAGGCCGCCACGGCATTAAAGTGTCATGACCACATTCGCATTGATATGCGGGTGGATGCCGGCGGGCAACTGAAGGTGATTGAAGTCAACGGCATCCCGGGCTTGAAACCGCTGAAAAGCTGGAGCCCGCAATTGTACGCGCTCTACCATCCAACCAGCGACCCGTCCGAGGGTTACCGGCGCATGCTCTGCCAGATTGCGCAATCCGCCCTGGAACGCCACGGCCGCGCCGGATAAAGTTCGAGCGGGAACGGCGCCAGGATAACACACGTTCAACTTCTTTCTCGTTCTTATTCACGTTTTCGCCCCCCGCAAACCTGGCCGACTCGTGGACGGGAACGTGAACCGCTGCGCTGTGAACGGGTACGGCGGCCAGGCGCGGTCCGCGCCCTGGGCGCCGTTAATGTTTGACAGACGCAAGCCATTCCCATATCTTTAGCGCCGCAAGATTTTCAATGTTGATTGGGCGATCAGGAGGCAAAGCAAGCGATGGGCGACTTTAGCAAAAGACTGAAAATGGACCGGCAATTGCTGATCACAGGGATCCCCCTGATTGACCGGCAGCATGAAGAATACGCCAACCTGGTGGACCGGCTCTTCGAACAGGCCATGCATGGGGGAGTTACCCGCGCAAGCTTAGCCGCGGATGTGGGCGCAGTCACCAAATACGCCATGGAACATTTCGACGCGGAAGAACTCATCATGCGCGATCATCGTTACCCCGCCTACGAGGAGCATCGCGCGAAGCACAATATCTTCCGCGACCGGTCGGACATGTTTGTCACGGATTTGTACAATGAGCCCGAAATGGACGAGTTTACCGTCCGGCTGAGCCGGTGGCTGATCGAATGGTTCTGCGACCAGGTGCAAACCGACGACCGTAAACTGGCCGCTTTCCTCACCCGGCCCGCACACGCAACTAATCCAACCACGCCGGCATGACCTTAACGGCAAGCGGGGTCCATCCTGGTCGCTGGCCAGGCGGAAATAAACGTAAGGCGAACCGGCATAGGCGCGGAACTCCGCGCTCAGCGCCATGCCGTAAATTTATCCCATAGCGTTCACCGCACACCGAACAACGTGCCGCGGGAGATGTATTCGTAGCAGCCCATATCCACCAGGCCGGCAAACCGATCCAGCCGCGGATGGGAATCCAAATCGCGCGCTCCCGCCATCCAATCTTGCGGCGCGCCTGCATTCACGCATGGCGAACCGGAGCGCAGCCGGTAATTGCCGTTGTCCGGATCAACAAAGAGCGGATCAGTATCGATATTATTGCTGCTGGCAGGCGAAAGCCCATTTGTCGGCGTCAGGCAGGAATGATAATACGAAATACTGTTTTTATAAGTGGCATTGGCGGCATACCAGTTTGAAATCTCGCCGTTTTTGAGGTTCGAATGCACAATCGTATTCGAAACCGACGCGGATTTGCCGGCCGTCTGCGAGTAATAAACGATTCCGCCGGCATTGGTGTTGGCGGTGTTGCTCACAATGGTGCAATTTGCCAGATGCCCGTTGTCGAAAATATTCACGCCGCCGCCGCCCAAATGAATGCCAATCCCGTTGATCACCTGATTCCCGGCAATCAGGCAATTGCGCGCAATGGAATTGGTGTTGAACATGCACATCCCGCCGCCATTGGTCAACGACGTGTTGCCCAGGATGCGGCAACCGGTCACAAGCCCGCCGGTATGATAAACACCGCCGGCATAACTATTGGCGGTGTTGCCAATAATCTCACACCGCTCCACGGTGGAGTTCGGGGAACTATACAATTCCACGCCACCGCCATAACGCAAGGCAAAATTGCTGGAAATAACACAATCGCGCACAACCACGGCAGCGGCGCTGCGCGCCATCAATCCGCCACCGTCATTGGACGACGTATTGCCGATGATCCGGCAATTCAATACCGTCCCGCCCGTGGCGCTAAGAAATACGCCGCCGCCGCCATGAACATAGGCGGCATCAGTCGAAGTCCCGCGGTTGCCCATAATCCAGCAATTGGAAACGGTACCGCCAGCGCTGATCCCGACGCCGCCACCACCCACATTAGCCGCGGTAGCCATGCCGTTGGTTATGGTGAATCCCGCCACAAACGAATTCGCATGATTCAACAGGAAACAGCGCACGCTGCCTCCGCCGTCCACAATCGTGTCGGCGGGGTTGCCGCTGAATCCGCTGATCCGGCGGTCGCCCACGGTAATCAGCGCGCTCAGGTTGTAGATGCCATTGGACACCATAATTTCCGCGCCGGCGGCGGAACTGGCCACGGCCTTGCCGATGGTGGCAAACGCCTGATCCCATCCGCCCGTGCCGTTATGAACGACATCATCGCCATTGGTGGCGACGAACCAAGTCAACGCCGGCGTGCTGGCGGCGGACCCCAGCCAGGCGGCGCAGGCCAAACACATTGAGAGTCGGATATTTTTCAACATAGCATATTTCCTTTAAGGCAGGCGCATTCCTGCAACTAATTTTACTGGTTTTGGTTTTTCCGGAAGAAACTAAAAGCAGACGCTAAAATTCTTTAAAAGTTAACATACAAGCTGGCCGATCGCAAGCATTGGCATGTGATCATTGCGCCGTAACTTCCGCATCGTCCATAAACAACGCGATGCTTGAAAACTCCTCGATCCGATCAAACGTCCGGGCAAGACCAAAGCAGACATTCGCGGTTTCCGTGTCACCATCGCTGGCAAAGACCCCTTCAACCCGCCGCCAATGGCAATCCGCCTTGATTAAATACCTTCCTTGTTCCGGCAACACCATATTATCATCCACCAATAAAGATGCAATCGGCAGTGCGCGCCGTTCATCCTTGCCGCGCCGCCGCGCGTATACGGATATGGACACGGTCACATCGTGCGGCGCCGACGTCTTCAGCCATACGGCAAATTTATATCGCGTGTCGGGCTTCAGTTCCAATGCATTCACACCGCTGTACCCGTCCCCCTCCCCGAGCAGCAAAGCTCCGGAATAAAAAAACTTCCCGCCATATCGCTGGGGATTGATGATGCGCATGAATACAGCACGGTCACCGGCACGGGACTCGGCGGCGGTCACCCCCCAGCTCATGGCACATCCGCCATTATACACCCCCCAACCTGGAGCATAAAACTTGTCGGGGCAACGCGTGGTCAGGCAATCGGCGGCGGGATAGTCCGCAATGGATATGGTCCTTTCGGCCCCCGGCTCGCGAATTAAATTCGCGCCTTGCGCGGACGCCAGAATGCATACGCACAGAATTAAGGTTATTGTGCAGGTTTTTAACATAACTACTTTCTCGCATCCCGTATCCCGCATCCCGTATAATTTCTTTCATTCCTCGAAATCGGTGATTTTTTCGCCTGCCTCCATTTGCGCCGCATCAACCCACACGGTCACGCCCTCGGCGGTGGGACGGAGAATCCAGCCATTATAAAACGGCACATTGGGCGGAACAGTGATGACAAGGTTGTAACGCTTCCACTCCCGGCCGACCTTGAATGTCGCGTAGGTCGCGCCGCCATAAGCCATGATCACTGGCGCATCATCACAATCCGCCTTCATATACACGGAAAACATGTATTTGGCGGCCGCGCGATGTTTCGGCGCAATAAACTGCCCAACGTAGAAAAAGTTGCGTTCCGGAAGCAGTTTGTCAACATGGATTCGCAAGGATCGTTTCCCATGATAAGCCGCCTTGTCATCCAGCGTCCACGGCGAATCGGGACTGCCCCACGCCGGATAAGGGTCTTTGCGGCCACAAAAATAATAATCGGGAACCCCGGGGATGCTGGCCTCCTCAAAACTGGGATTGGGAAGAATATTACGTTTGCCGGGCCGCCCGTCCGGGGTGTAAACAACTTCCGGACGCCAACCTTCTTTCGTTTCAGTGACTTTGATATCCACCTTGATCTCCGGTAAAACGGCGGCACTCTCGCCAATGGCATAAACCTTTACCGCAAACGGCGGCAAGGTGTCCGTGAACGCGCCGTTAGCGACTTTGAACATTTCCCCGGTGAAGAATTCCTTGACCACATCCCCGCCGGCGAAGAGGGCTTGCGGCAGGCCCATGGTGAATTGGACCGGCCAAGGGCGGCTATTGGCGACCAACGCCACGTGTCTACCCTGGTCATTGACCCTGACGGAGTATTGCGCCGGGGCGGCGATTCCGGACGGGGTTTGCGGGATATCCTTCGTCAACAGCCACGGCGTCAACGTTTTGACCTCATTGCCAACGCGCAGCAGGGACGCCATGGCCTGCGCGGTCCCCACCGGATAGATGAAATAGACCAACCCTTTGGCGCCATGGATCAACGCCAGATAGCTTTGGCAGCGGAATTCCTCCGCCGTGGGCAAACGCTTGTAAGTCATGCTCCAGTTTTCGAGCATGGGAATGGACCAGCACACGCGGTTGGCGTCATCCGCCCGCTGCTTATTGGCGGCGGTGATGCGGCTGACAAAATTCACGCTCCACCGGTCAATCCCCTCCGGGTTGGTCACGGGCGGAACCCAATATGGATCCGTGCCCAAACAGTCAATCCAGTCGGTCGCGGCCGCGCCGGTTGGGATATATGAAGAATAAAGCGTCCAAGTGGGGCGGTATCCATCAACCGCTTTTATAAGATTATAGAGTTTCTTGCCTTGGACGTTCATATCAAACTCGCCCAAGGTCGGCTCATCATAGAAGAAATAGCCAATCACATTGGGATATTTACGGAACTCCTCGACGGCAAGTTTATAATAAGGCGCAGTTTTCTGATACAACTCCTCGAAAAGCTGATTCTTCCGGGCGCGGGGTAAATCGCGCCAGAGCGAGTTGCCCATCGCGAACTTCCCTTTCATGCCTTGCTCTGTCATATGCTCCGCCTGTTGGGCGATCAGTTCCTGTTTGTCGGCCGGAAAGAACTGCGCCAGGCCGGGCAACCCCGCGGCGGAAGTTCCAAGATTGTCCAAGTTCGGCATGACAAAAATATTGTGCTTGGCGGCCTTTTTAACAAACTCAACGATCATATCCATGTTGTCATGGTAGCCTTCGGCGGACAGGTATGTCGCCTTGGCGACAAACCAAGGGCTCACGGTGTTGACGCCATGTTCCGCCAACACCCGCAAATCCTCATCGGCCGCGCTGTGCGTCAGGACGCCAAACGGAAAAAAGGGCTCGCCATTGACCAGCAAACACCGCCGGCCATGGTCAAGTTTCACCTCAAGCACCTTGGCCGGCGCCCGTTTGATCAAGTCGAACGTTTGCTCATACGCCTGCTGCCCGGCGATTTCACAGACGATCCGCGCCTGGTGGACGCCCAGTGGAAGCGCGGCAATGTCCACCTTAAGTGTCCCATGCCGCGACAACCCCATGACTTCCGCGGCCGGTTTGTTGTCACCACCCACCATGACACGGAGGTTTGCCTTGCCCGCCAACTCCGCGGGGAGACGGCATTCATAGACCACATTTAAAACTTTCTCGTCGGTATAATAATTACGATCAAGCCTGGCGTTCAAAACGTCGAAAATGGCCGGCGATGGTATCACACGTTCCGCGATCGTCCCGCCCCGCTCATCCGTGACGCGCAGCTTTAGGTCACGGGGCGTGAAGGCCTGGCACGCCACGGATGCCGACAACGCGGGGCTGATCGCCGGGCCCTGCTTCACGCTCAAAACCGGCTCCATCCTGGTCGCCGGCGCAAGCGGATCATCCACGTAAATCAAGACCTTCCCACTCTCCCGGGAAAAGCCCTCCAGTTTAAAAGCCACACCATATTGGCATTTGCCATCGTGATAAGCATAATCCGTCACATCCGCCTGGACAATTGCCACGACAAACGGCGCCTGCAACGTCGGCGGGGGGTCCTTGAATTTCACCGGGAGCAGTTCGCTGGCATATTGTGACATGCTGTTTTTGGGCTTGTCGAGGCTCAACGATTTTTTATGCGTCTCGTAGCCGGTGAAAACCCCGTATTGATCCACCTTGTTCGCCAGCAACGACCGGGATAGATTGAGCGCCATGGTATCCGGTCGGAATTCCTTTTTGGCGCAGACGCGCAGCCAGGGGATGGACATTTCCAAGTTCCAGCCATTTGTGGTAATCGCGGTGGCCGCGCGGCAAAAGTCGCCGTAATCCCAATTGGCCTTGCCGGACTTGTTGTATTCGGTGATCTGGATGATTCCACGCGGATTAATCTGAGCCCTGAAAAGCCGCTGACTCATCTGATCCGGAGAAATGGCCAGTTCCACATGCTCATCATAATGGACTTTGTAGGAAACGCCATCATCCTCGGCCTTCATCATTTGCGAATGCGGATGCGGGCATGAAAATGCGAGATAAAAACAAGCGTCGTCATAGGCGATTTTCGCCCAGGTCCCATCCGCGGCCGCCGCGGAGTTGCCTTCCTCCATAAAATTGGTGATGGCGGCGGCATGCTGCCAGCAGTCTTCGTCCAGATTTCCGTCTAAACGCGGCGGAACCGCAACCCGCCCGATCTCAAGGCCGCGCCCCGTCAGAACCATGCCGCTGCACATAACCAGCAACATCGAAGCAATCTTGCGCATACGCATCCACCCTTTTTATTTCAAAATTCAGGTTATCACTCGGCGGCAAACTCCGACGGCACGGCGCCCGCTTCGATTTGCAGGGCGTCAACAAACACCACCGCATCCTTGGACCAGGTATAAAGGTTAAACAATTGCAGGCCGCCGCCGGCCAGCGACCCGGTAAAGACATAGCGTTGCCAGTCGCGCGTCAATTTCCATTTCCCGCCCGGCGATGACGGTGTCATGCCATAAAAATGCACGCTCAACTCATCGCCGGCGCGCGCGGCGCGGGCATACAGCGAAAACGTATAGAGTGCCGGCTGGGGCAGAACCGGCGCATAAAAAACGCCCATCGTGATCCGGGTATTCATGTCCGGCGGCTCGCCGCCCTTGAACTGATGCGCCATGCGGAGGCAATGCCGGCCGTGGTACGGCTGATTGGTGTCCAGCCCCCAGATCGCGCCAGGGGCGCCCACCAGCGGCCGGTTCAAATACATGTTCGGACGGATATAATCCGGGACGCCGGGAATGGCGGCAAGCTCGAAGGAAGGATTCGGTATATGATTTTTGCGCTTTTGAATGGCGCCCACGGGAAACACCGTTGCGGATGTAACGCGGTTCGTAACCGCATGGGAGTCCACCGTGATCTGAATTTTCGATTTTCGATTGCCGATTTGCGATTGCCGATTTATTGCTTCATTCCGCATTCCATCTTCCACATTTTCCATTTCCAACACGTACGCCCGCACGCCATAGCCCTCCAACTCCTCCGCAAAGGTCCCGTCCCCCGGAACATGATTTTGCGGGCCAAAGAGATTCTTCACCGGCCGGGCGCCAAGCAGACGCTTCCAGGCGGACGGCGCCTGCAAACCCGTCACCGTGAACACCGCCGCCACGGGATCGGGCGTGCTATTGGCGGCCAGCAGAATATGGCGGCCGTCCGGATGGCGGAACAAGGCCGCCTGCACCGCGGGGAAAACGCCCTTATCCGCATCCAGCGGCGTGGGTTGATAAACAATTTCCTGCGGCACGGCCGGGGCGACGATCGCCGGGCCCAGGATTTGCATCTGCCGGGCAAGGTTGCTCAAGGCATCCCAGGCGGCCTGCGCATATAAATTTATCTGCGCGAAATAAATCAGCCCCTTGGCGCCGTGAATCAACGCCAGATAGGTCTGACAATCCTGTTCCGCGGCGCTCACCCCCCGCGGCGTGCGGCCGGGATCCATCTGAAACGCCACCGGCACCATCCAGACCGCCTGATGCACACTGTCGGCGCGCCGTTTCAACTCGATGGTCTGCTGGGCGACAAAGTTCGGCGCGCCGTATTCCAGGCGCCCCCACCCCGGATAAACATAGGGGTCATAGCCCAGCACCTCGCTCCACTGCGTCCAACGCGCCCCGGACGGAACATGGCAGGCATACAACATCCATACCGGCCGATAAGGGTCCGCTTGGCGGACCTCCCGGTAAAACGGCTCCGCCATCGCGATGCGCGCGTCCGGATTGACCAGGTTGGGCTCATCCACACTGTAATAAGCCAACAGGTTGGGGGCCTGCTTTAAAACCTCTCCCGTGCGGCGCAAATCGGGCAGTAACTCTTCGAAATCCGCCAGGGCGATCCGCAGTTCCTCCTCCTTGGAAAAACTTTTTTTTCCTTGCTCATCATAAATTTTCCGGCCGCGCCCCTTCCGGTAATCCGACATATTCGGCGGGATCGGCTGGACATCCTCCACCCAATCCACCATTGCCAGACCATGCTCATGCGCCATCGCCAGCCGCTTTTGCAACTCCGCCGGCGGGGTGTCGGCAGCCCTTGACCAAAGGACCACGTTATAACCGGCTGCCGCAATCCACTTGATATATTCCTCATCCTGGCTGGTAAATTGTTGAATATACAATCCAAATGGAAAAAACGGCTTTCCATCACGGAGCGCCACGCCGTGCTGGCGGTCAATTTTAACTTCATATCCTGGCTTTGGCGCAAGTTTGGCCAATTCCACGGCATACGCGCCCAGGCGCTGCCCATCCGCGCTCAACCATTCGATTTTTAAAGCATGTGTCCCGAGCGCAAATTGATCCAAACTCACCGGCGCCCGGCAATCCGCCGCCAGACGATCTACCCGCCCGACCACGCGGCCGGCGGCATCCCGCACCACCACATTCTGCCCGGCTAAGGTTTTTTCATCCACCCGCAGCCGGCAGACCACCAGCGCCGCCCGCTCGGTTGTGTAATAGGACCGATCCAGCCAGGCGGCGAAAGGGTCCGTGACCTGCATCGCCTGTTCGTCCAACAGTCGCGAATCAAAGGCGCCGCCGTAAATGGCGTCATTCATCCAGACCACCGCCGTGCGCCGGCCCGGGGTTTTTAATGGCGCCCACATTGTGGTGGACTCCGTCTGGCCAATCTTCAGCGCCTGCAGGCGCCGTGTTTCCACCACCGCCCCCGCCTCGGGCCGGTCCCACAACAGCACTTCCGTCATGCCTGTGCTATAAGCGGAGTTCTTGATCAAAACCGCCATATTATAACCGGGCTGCCCGGCCGCCACGGCATATTGATCCGCGCGCGCGCTGACCAATGACGGCCAGAAGAGCGGCGCCGTGGTTTTACGCGCCGGCACGGTGGTCGGGTCCGGGGCAATATTTTGCAGCCGGCCAAACCGCTCCGGCTCATGAAACCCGGCCAGCACCGGCGCCCAGGACGACGACTGCCGCTCCTCGGCCATGCGCGCGCCATAAGGATCGAAGATCGGCTTGACCGTATTCACGCAAAGATTGATGCGCGCATTGCTCCAGTTGCAGGCGTTCCGCTTCTGGTAATAGGCCAGGAAATGGAGCGGAAACGCCAATTCCGCATTCCAGCCGTAGTCCGTTACTTTCACCGCCGAGCGCCAGGGCGTGGGTGTCGCGCGATTACGGCTGCCATCCCGCAAGACCACCTGGTCGGTCTTGATATTGGCGGCATTGAGCCCATAATGCAGATAAAACGCGTTGGACGAGCCCGGATCCAGATAAATCTCCAGCGAGTCATCGGCGACCACGCCGCCATCCGGATCGAACACAGTCTGCTTGAGATGTTTGGGCGCAGGATGAAGCATTTCCAGGGCAATATACAACCATTGCCCATCCTGCGCCACCCGGGCCCGATGCCCGACCGTCTCTCCCGTTTTTTTAAAAACCGCAAAATTCGAGATAACCGCCGCGCTTTGCCAGCATGCATCCGTCAGCATGCCGTCCAGATAAGGCGGAGCCGGACAGGCCGGCACGGTCACGGCGGGCGCCACGGAAATTGACGCCCCGCCGGATTCCGCCGCACCGCTCCAGCCCGCCATCAGCAACCATCCCGCCAAAACCATCACCCCGCGTACGCATTTACCCATAATACTTTCCCCTCTTACCGGATTGCTGGCAGGGTCAGCCGCCAGACGTCGTTTTTCACCGGCCAGGAATTGCCGGCCACCACCCAAAGGCTGTTGTCATAAACATAAAGGGTCGGCTCATGCCGCGGCGAAAATACCGCCGCCGACACAAACGCATTCCAGGTTTTCCCGTCTTGCGTATGCCAGACATCGCCCAGATTTGCGGCGTTGACGTTATCATAACCGCCGACAATCCATATCGCGCCGGCGTATGTTTTCGCAATGAACCACTGGCGCGGCGACCAAGGGGCATGCTCGGCGACGCAAGTCCAATTCGCCCCATCGGTCGAACACCACACGTCATTGCATGTGGTGGTATTGGGATATCCTTTTTCGGGCGGGGTATTCACGCCCCGCTTCGAGCCGCCCATCACCCACAGTTTGCCGGCAAAAGACACAACCGCCGCCGCGAAACGCGGGCCGTAAGGCGCATCCTGGCAAACACACTTCCAATCAATGCCGTTGGTTGTATTCCACACGTCCTTGCCGGATCCCAATTGCCAGAGCTTGCCGGCATGCACGAGCGTCTCACCATACCCCCGGACGCCAAAAGGCGTCTGCTCCAGCACGCGCGTCCAATTGACGCCGTCCGCCGAATTCCAGACACTGCCCTTGACTGCCCACATTTTACCATCATACACCGCTAACTCGCTATAACCATCATAAGGGGTCGCCGCGCTGACTTTGGTCCAGGCGTGTCCGTCAATTGACGACCATAGATCGCGGTGCAGCACATTGCCGTGATAGTAACCGTTACTTAACCACATTTTGCCGTTAAAAACGGCATCTTCCGCGGTGTCCCGCGGACTGAACGCCGCGGCATCGGTCACCTGCACCCAGCCAGCCGGTGTTTTCTGTCGAGTAGACATATTATGATTAATCCTTGAGTCTCTTTCACTGGCGTCCCATAAGGGACGCCAAGGCTGAAGGTTATTAGACTGTAGGCTGTAGGTTAAAACCCCGAAAAACATCTGCAAAAAAA
>CAZYXU010000102.1:0-13020 GCA_964650945.1 uncultured Verrucomicrobiota bacterium
TGACGATCGGCACGGGAAACCCTAATCGCACGAGGATAACATGAGTCTTACATTGCAGGTCGGCACAGCCGAGACCACCATCAATCCACGCTTGGGCATGCAGATTGACGGCAACATCGGGGCCTACCGGCCGGCCCAGGCGGTCCTCGGGGATCTGCACGCGCGGGCCATCCTCTTCCAGAAGGGGAACCAGCGATTCCTCCTGCTCTCCCTGGACCTGCTGGCCATCACGAAGGAGTGGAGCGACGCCATCCGCGACTTCGCGGCCAGCGAACTGGGGCTCGACCGCGACGCGGTGGCGGTCCACGTGGTGCAGAACCACTCAGCGCCCTCCCTGGGACACATTATGCTGACGGATCATCTGGAAGCCGCCAGGAAGCACCCCTGGATCCGCGGTTCCGATCCGGAATACGGTCCGCTGGCGATGGACAAGATCAAGCCCATGATCCGCCGGGCAGTCGAAACAGTGCAGCCCGTGCGACTGATTTTCGGGAGCGCACTCGAGTCGCGCGTTTCGTTCAATCGGCGAACCGTGATGCGCGACGGCACCGCTGAGATGGGTTTCGGGCGGCGCGGCCCGCAGGAAGCCCTCTACCGGGAGGGGCCCAGCGATCCGGAAGTCGGCGTGGCGGTTTTCACCACACCAGAATTGAAGACCGTCGCCGCGCTGCTGCACCACACGTGTCATCCCGTGCACTGGAGTCCGCACCATGCCATTCATGGGGACTGGCCCGGGGCGTGGGCCGCGGAGGTTCGATCGAGACTGATTCCCTCCGCCATTCCGCTGGTCCTGAACGGATGCTGCGGCAACGTCATCCACCATGACACGTTCAACACCCAGCGGGAGGATACGCCCCAAAGCATGGCCCGATTTCTCACCGACGCGGTACAGAAGGCCATCACGAATCCGTATTTCGGCGAGGACGATCCGGTGATGGCATGGAAGACTATCCGGTTCGGCATTCCCTTCCGGAAGTTTCCGGATGGAACATTCGAGGCGGCGCACAAGCTCATCGCGGAACACCCCGAACCGGTGTGGGCAGACGCGAATCGAACCCGCTTTGAGTGGAGTTGGCATTTTGCCGCTTCGCTGCTGGACATGGAGCGACTATTCGCGGCTCAGCGGGAATTCGAATACGAAATCCAGGCGTTGCGGCTCGGAGATCTGGCGATCCTCTTGCTCCCCGGCGAACCGTTTGTCGAGGCTCAGTTGGAGATCAAGCAGCGCAGCCCGGCGCGGCGGACGTTTATCGCTCACATGTCAAACCGCTACGTCGGTTATATTCCGACACCCGACGCGATCCGGCGGGGCGGCTATGAGACGACGCCTTCCGCTGGATCGAAGCTCGCGCCCGAGGCGCTGGGGATGATCACCGAGCGGTCCGTAGAGCTGCTGGCGGAACTGTACAGATAGTGTCGAACAAAACAAGCCGTTGCTCGTAACGCCCTACAGCCACGCAAGAACGGCAGCGTTGGGGATGGAGAATTGAATGAAATGCAGATGTGAATGGAGCGGAAACAACCCTCTTTACATTGCATACCACGATGCCGAGTGGGGCGTACCTGCCCATAACGATCGGCGCCTGTTTGAAATGCTGCTTTTGGAGGGCGCACAGGCTGGGCTAAACTGGTTGACCATACTCAAGAAGCGAGAGAACTACCGAAACGCGTTTCATTCCTTTGCTCCCGAGAAGGTGGCCGCTTATTCTGAACATGATATCCAGCGCCTGCTTGCCGATTCCGGCATCGTGCGGAACCGCCTGAAGATAGAATCGGCGATCAAAAACGCGCGTGGCGTACTGGAGATAAAAGAGGAGTTTGGGACCCTGGCGGCATTCCTCTGGCGGTATGTTGACGGAACGCCCCGGCAGAATAGCTGGAAATCCATGGCGGAACTGCCGGCACGAACCAGTCAATCGGACGCGATGAGCAAGGACTTGAAACGACGCGGGTTCAACTTCGTGGGTTCAACAATCTGCTATGCGTTCATGCAGGCGGTTGGCATGGTAAACGACCACATCGTTGGCTGTTTCCGATATGCGGAAGTGAAGCAGATGGCTAAACAAGACAAATACAGCGTGCACAGTAAGCCCCCCGCTGATTTGTGCCCGTGACCCTTGACAACATCAATACAATCATTGTATATTACCGCTATTGAATGGAGGTATCACTATGAGCACGAGCACCGTCAATATTGCCTTTCAAAAGGATCTGTTGCGTGAGATTGACCAAGTGGCCGGGAAAGAATCGCGCAGCCGGTCCGAGTTCCTGCGCGAGGCCGCTCGCGCGTATATCGAGCGCAAAAGACGATGGTCCAATATCTTTGCGATGGGGCGTGGAATCGCCGCGGCTAAAAGCCTGACGCCAGGGGTTGTATCCAAAGAGATCCGAGCGTATCGCAGGGGCAAGGCAACGCACTGATGATCTCCCGTGTTGTTCTTGATTCAAACGTCATCATCTCTGGGTTTCTGTTTGGTGGCCCACCAGCCCGCATTCTTGAGTGCGCGTTGAGGGGGCAAATCGCATGCTTCACGTCTCTGCCGATTCTGGACGAAGTGCGCGATGTCCTGCAGCGCCCGAAGTTCGGGCTATCGCCCGCTCAGGCCCTCACGCTGATCGCAGAGCTTCACGACCTCTGTATCGTAGTTACACCGACCCAACGCATCCAGGCTGTCGATACTGACCCAGACGATAATGCGATTCTGGAGTGTGCCATGGCGGCGGACGCAGAATTGGTTATTTCGGGTGACGCGCACCTTCTCAACTTGGGGCAATGGAAACATATGCGCATTCTGTCCCCGTCGGATGCGTTGAAAACAATTGAGAGCCCAGGCACTGCACTGCTACCTCGTGACCCGCGTGCGGGGCACCCGAAGGGCGAGTGCTGACGTTCGGATGCGGAAAATTGAAATGAGTATCACGGGGATGCAAAGGCGCATGGCGGTCAGTTGCCCGGCGGCAGGCGCCGCTACCGCCGGAATTGGACTACGCGCTCGTAGCGCTTGATTTCGTCCAGCCAGGCGGGGCCGGCGGGGACGCCCTGACGCAGGCAATGGCAGTCCCAGACCGCGCCGAACGGCAGGGATTTCAACTCCTCCAGCATTGCCAGGCGGGCGGTGAAGTCGCCCTGCAACTCCAGCTTGCGCAACGTCCCGGACGGTTCCAGCAATGCCAGCAACAGGGCCTTGAGCATGCCGCGCGCGCCGATGACCCAGGCCGCCACGCGGTTGATGCTGGCGTCGAAGAAATCCAACCCGATATGCACGCGCTGCAGATAATCGCCGCGCACGATTTCCTCGGCCAGCGCGCGCAACTCGTCGGTCAGGGTCACTACGTGATCGCTGTCCCAGCGCACACCGCGGCTGACGTGCAGGAGCACGGCATCCAACTGGCTCAAAACCGCCGAAAGCTTGTCCGCCACCGACTCGGTGGGATGGAAATGGCCCGTGTCCAGGCACAGTAATTTGCGGTGGGCCGCGGCATAGGCCAGGTAAAAATCATGCGATCCCACGACGTAGGATTCCGAGCCCAAGCCGAACAGCTTGCCCTCCAGCGCGTCCAGCGCATGCGCCGGGCGGACGGGCGCGGCAAAAATCTCGTCTAATGCCAGGCGCAGCCGCTCGCGCGGCGCCCGGCGGTCCGCCGGCGTGTCCTTATAGCCGTCGGGAATCCAGATGTTATTGATGCAGGGCGTGCCCAGGCGCCGGCCCATGGCGGCGCTGATTTTACGGCTGGCCAGGGCATGGCCGATCCAGAACCGGCGGATGGCGCGGTCGGCGTGGGCCAGCGTCATGCCGCTGGACGCCAGGCGGTGCGAGAAGAACGATCCATTGAAATCCAAACCGAGTTTATGGCGGGCGGCCCAATCCATCCAGCGGGCGAAATGCCGGGGCTCAAGGGCGTCGCGATCCACCGGCCGGCCGCCGGTTTCGGCATAGATGGCATGCAGGTTGACGCGATGGCGGCCGGGGATCAAGGCCAGCGCCTGCTCCAGGTCGGCGCGCAATTCGTCGGGATTGCGCGCCTTGCCGGGGTAGTTGCCGGTGGGCATGACCCCGCCCAGGTCGCCCGCCGGCGGCTCAAAACCCGCCACATCATCGCCCTGCCAGCAATGCAGGGAAATCTTGATTTGCGCCAATTGCCGGAGGGCGCGGTCGGTATTCACCCCCATGGCCGCGTAACTTTCCCGGGCGGCGGCATAGGCCTGTTCGATTTTTCGGGATGCGGGCTTCTTTAACATATTAGACAAACCTATTTCCGCTTCCGGGCGGCCAGGGCCGACTGGGCGGCCGCCAGCCGGGCAATCGGCACGCGGAACGGGCTGCAACTGACATAACTCAATCCGGCGCGGAAGCAGAAATCCACCGACCGCGGATCGCCGCCCTGTTCGCCGCAAATGCCGATTTTCATGTCCTTGCGGGTGCCGCGGCCCTTGCGCACGGCCATCTCGATCAACTGGCCGATGCCTTCCTGGTCAATGGTCTGAAACGGATCATCCGGCAGGATTTTCTGATCATGGTATTCGTTCATGAACCCGCCGATATCGTCGCGGCTGAACCCGAAGCCCATCTGGGTCAGATCGTTGGTGCCGAAGGAGAAGAACTCCGCCTCCTCCGCCATGCGATCCGCCAGCAGGCAGGCGCGCGGGATTTCGATCATGGTGCCGAAGGCATGCGGAATCTGCCGCATCCCCATCCGCCCCAATACCTCGTCATACACGCGCATGCAGATGGCCTTCTGATGGCGCAGTTCGCGCACATCGCTGGTGACGGGGATCATGATTTCCGGCTTGCACTTCTTGCCGGCCTTGAGCAGCTCCGCGGCCGCTTCGAAGATGGCCCGGACCTGCATTTCCGTCACTTCCGGGTAGGTAATGCCCAGGCGCACGCCGCGATGGCCCATCATGGGATTGGACTCATGCAACTGCTCGCCGCGCTTGCGCACTTCCTCGGCCGAAATACCCAGGCTGGCCGCCAGTTCGGCCTGTTTCTCCTGGCTCTGCGGCACGAATTCGTGCAGCGGCGGATCGAGCAGGCGGATGGTTACCGGCAAACCTTCCATGGCTTCCAGGGTGCCCTTGATGGACTGCTTGACGAACGGGAACAGATCCTCCAACGCCCGCCGCCGCTCATCCACGGTATGGCTGAGAATCATCTTGCGCAGCAGGAAGAGGGGCTGATCGCTGCCCGCGCCGTAGAACATATGTTCGGTGCGGAACAGGCCGATGCCCTCGGCGCCGAAGTTCCGGGCATTGGCGGCATCTTCCGGGGTGTCGGCGTTGGTGCGCACACCCAGCGTGCGGTGCTTGTCCACCATCTTCATGAATTTCTGGAAGCGCGGATTTTCGGTGGCGTCGATCATGTTCACCTTGCCGGCATAGGCGTAACCGCGCGTGCCGTTCAGGGTCAGGAAATCGCCTTCGCGGTAGGTATGCCCGCCCACGGTCATGGTGCGGTCGGCCGCGCTGATGTGCAGGGCGCTGGCCCCGACGATGCAGCACTTGCCCCAACCGCGGGCCACCAGGGCGGCGTGGCTGGTCATCCCGCCGCGCGCGGTCAGGATGCCCTCGGCCGCGCGCATGCCTTCGACGTCTTCCGGATTGGTTTCTTCGCGCACCAGGATGACATGCTTGCCATCCTTGGCGGCCTGCACGGCGGCGGCCGCGGTGAAGACCATCTGGCCGCAGGCGCCGCCCGGTCCGGCCGGCAGCCCCTTGGCCAGCACGGGAATGGATTGCTCGGCCTGCGGATCGACGATCGGGTGCAGCATTTCATCCAACTGCGCCGGCGTGATGCGCATCACGGCCTCGGCCTCGGCAATCAACCGTTCCGCCACCATGTCCATGGCCATGTTCAGCGCGGCGGTGCCGGTGCGCTTGCCGACCCGGCACTGCAGCATATAAAGCCGGCCTTCCTGGATGGTGAACTCGATATCCTGCATGTCGCGGTAATGCTTTTCCAGTTTCTTCTGGATGGCATCCAGTTCGCGGTACACCACCGGCATGGCGTTTTCCAGCGATTCCATGTGGGCGTTATGTTCGCTCTTGGTGGATTCGTTCAGGGGATTGGGCGTGCGCGTGCCGGCGACTACGTCCTCGCCCTGGGCGTTCACCAGCCATTCGCCGTAAAATTTGTGCTCGCCGGTGGCCGGGTTGCGGCTGAAGGCCACGCCGGTGGCCGAGGAATCGCCCATGTTGCCGAACACCATCGCCTGCACATTGACGGCGGTCCCCCATTCATCCGGGATGCCTTCAATCCGGCGGTAGGCAATGGCGCGCTTGCCGTGCCAGCTTTTAAACACCGCTGCGATGCCGCCCCAGAGCTGCTCCATGGGGTCATCCGGGAAAGCCTTGCCCAGCACCGCCTGCACGCGGGCCTTAAAATCCTCGCAAAGCTGCTTCAGGTCTTCCGCGGAAAGGTCGGTGTCCTTGGCGGCGCCGCGGCTGTGCTTGACTTCGCTCATCATCCGGTCCAACTGCACCCGGATGCCCTGGTTTTCGGCCGGCTCAACGCCCTCGGCTTTCTCCATCACCACATCGGAATACATCATGATCAGACGCCGATAGGCGTCATAGACAAAACGTTCGTTTTTCGTCTTGGCGATCAGGCCGGGGATAGTCTTGGGGCACAAGCCGACGTTTAAAACCGTCTCCATCATGCCCGGCATGGATTTGCGCGCGCCGCTGCGGCAGGAAACCAGCAGCGGGTTCTGCGGGTCGCCGAACTTCATGCCCATCAGCTTCTCGGTTTTGGCCAGGGCGGCTTCCACTTCCTTCTTCAAGGAAGGTGAAAATTTCATCTTGTTGCGGAAATAATCCACGCAACATTCGGTGGTGATTGAAAAACCGGCCGGCACCGGCAAACCCAGCCGGCACATTTCCGCCAGGTTGGCACCCTTGCCACCCAGCAAGTTCTTCATCTCGGCCCGGCCTTCCGTGGCGCCCTTGCCGGCGCCGAAAACATAGACATATTTCACGGTTTTACCCGCCTTTTTAGGGGCAGGCGTCTTGGCGGATTTTTTCAGGCTCTTCACATTCTTACCGGCGGTCGGTTTGGTCATTTTGGCCATTGCAATTCCCTTTTTAATAACTGGTTACAATTATCTCCGGTCTGCCGCCTTTGTGCAAGACGCAGACGTCCACATCCGTAACAGTCTCATCGCCGCATCGCAAACAAGACGGAAATGAGCGCAAAGTCCTTCTATTCATACCAGATTAAACGGACGGGTCAATAAAAAACGGCTAAAAAACAGCTTGTCTAGACAACCGCAATCTGAAAAATTATCCGCCACGTAATTCCAGGCTTGACCGCCCAGTTGGTAAATCCTAGCATTTAGTTGCATGCAGCAATCCCGTATCCCATATCCCGTATCTCGAAACCCGTATCTCGAATCCCGTATCCCGTACCCCCCCCCATCTTCCACATGACCACTGACCCAAAAGCACTTCGCCACGCATCCGACCAGCCTGAAACACGCCGCTGGGACTATTTTTTCTGGGCCGCGGCCGGCCTGATGCTGTTCTGGGCGCTGGGCGCGCGCGCGTTGTGGGGCGCTGAAGGCCGGTGGGCGGAGGTGGCGCGCGAAATGCTTTTGTCCGGCGATTTTTTCCACCCCACCATCGCCGGCCTGCCATATTTTGACAAGCCGCTTTTCAGTTATTGGCTGATCGCCCTGACGGCGCCGTTGACCGGCTTGAACGAATGGGCGGTGCGCCTGCCCAGCGCCTTCTGCGCCCTGGCCGCCTTGTGGGCCACGCGCCGCTTGGGCGCCCAACTCTGGTCACCGGCGGCGGGGCGGCTGGCCGGCTGGCTGCTGCTGACCGCGCAGGGGTTTTTATTCTGGGCGCGCGCCGGGACATCGGACATGGCCAATGTCGCCTTCATCATGTTGGCCATCGCCTGGTACTGGCAGCGCCGGGCGCGGCCTGGTTTCTCAACCTACCTGGTTTTTTACCTGCTGCTTTTCATCGGCGCCCAGATGAAAGGGCTGACGGCCGTGATCGTGCCGATCCTGGCGATCGTTCCGGACCTGCTGCGGGAAAAACGCTGGCGCCATCTGTTGGCCGGCGCACACTGGCTGGCGCTGGCACTGGGGTTGCTGGTTTACATTCTGCCATTCTTGTATGCGGCCATGTCGCGGGCGGACTACGCATCCAGCGGCATCGCGCTGGTCTTGCGCGAGAATGTGCAGCGATTTTTCGATCCGTTTGACCATATTGAGCCTTTTTACATCTATCTCAAACACGTGCCGGTGCTTTTCCTGCCATGGTCGCCCCTGCTGATCATCGGCCTGGCCAGGGCGGCGCGGGGGGAAGTCCGTAAATCTTACACCTGGCACGACTGGTGGCTGGCGCTGGCCCTGGGTTTGATCTTCCTGTTTTTCACCGCATCGGGCTCGCGCCGCAGCTACTACATCCTGCCCATCCTGCCGTTTTGCGCGATCTTCTGCGCCAACTGGCTGCTGACAACCACGCCTGTTTTTCAGCGGCGCCTGAGGGCAGCGGTTGCCTCGATCGCCATTTGCATGGCCGTCTATTTTTGCGCCATCCAGCCGCTGCTGGAAAGGTACCGGACGGAAAAAAGCTTTGCCCTGGAAATCCGGGCCACGGGCCGCAACGCCGACCAGACGGCATTTTTTGAGGACTACCTGGAAAATGTCGTGTTTTACATGGGGATGACACCGCCCGGCCACCCGGTGATTGACGATCCTGCCGCCGTCTATGCCTTTTTGCAGGGCGGCCCGGAGCGCATCGTGATTCTCCGCCGCAAACACCTGCCGCGCCTGCTGGCGGGGTTCCCGCCTGAGCGCCAAGGCTCCGCGGCGCTGGATGAAAAAACTTTCCCCTGGCAGACCGGCCGGAAGGCGGAAAAGAAAATGGTGGCGTGGCAATTATAGCCGCCGGCCGCTAAAGCGGCGCCGGCGCCGCCTTACAATCGGATCCGGCCCTCGAAGACATGGACGGTCGGGCCGGCGAGGGTAAGATTGCGCGCGCCCCGCGGGGTCAGGCGGTAGTCCACGGTCAAGCGGTCGCCATGCGCGCAAACCACCGTCACCGGCGGCTGAACCAGTTTCAAGCGCCCGGCAATCAACGCGCAGGCGGCAATCCCAGTGCCGCAGGCGCCGGTTTCAGCCTCCACCCCGCGCTCATAGGTGCGGACGCGCAGGATTTTAGCGGCGCCGGAACCGGACACTGCCATGAAATTGACATTCGTGCCCTGCGGGGCAAAGCGGGAGTGATAACGAATCGCGGCGCCCAGGCCGGGCACATCCGCGCGCGCCAGGTCGTCCGTCAGCATCACCGCATGCGGCACGCCGGTATTGACGCAGTGGCACACCAGCGTCCGGCGGGCAACGCGCAGGCGGCAATGCAGCCGCCAGGCGGTTGGCGCAGTCAGGCCGATGCGCACAATGCCATGGTCGCGGCAGTCCGCCCGCACCAGGCCGGCGCCGGTAGCCAGCGTCAGGCGCGCCGGCGCCAACCCCAAATCCGCCGCCAGCCGCGCGGCGCAGCGCGCGCCATTGCCGCACATGGAAGCTTCCCGGCCGTCCGGGTTGAAAAACCGCATGCGCAAATCAGCCCCGGGCGCAGACGGCGTCGCCGGCTGGAGCAGGATCAGACCTTCGCTGCCGATGCCGTCGGGCCGCCGGCACAAATTCCGGATGCAGGCGCCGGCCACTGCGGGGAACTTTTGTTCAAAGTCCGGCATGACAATGAAATCATTGCCGGCGCCGTGCATTTTCCAGAATTTAAAGACGGTCATGTCACATGGACAGAATCGTTTCCTTGGCGATTTTCGCCACGCGGAACTTGACCACTTTCTTGGCGGGAATATCGATTATTTCGCCTGTGGCCGGATTGCGTCCCTTGCGCGCATTGCGCTGCACCAGCACCAGTTTGCCCAAACCGGGAATGGTGAATCCGTCGCGCGCCCCGTTGTAGGCCATATTGACCAGCGCTTCCAGCGCAGCAGCGGCATCCTTCTTGGCAACCCCAGCCGCCTCGGCCATACCGGCAATAATCTCACTTTTCGTATGTGATTTTGCCATACCCACCTGCTCCTTTTTTTTGGATCAGCCCGCCGCCAGGCGGATTGATCCGATTTTCCCCTGCGGACGCATCCGGCGCCGTCCGGGCTTTTTTGCCCGCCGGCCCGATTTCGAAACCGGGGCTTCTTCGAAACCTTTACGCATACGCTTGCAAAAAAAAGCATGCAATGCAAGCAATAATTAAAAGCTAGGGATCCAGGTTTTCCAGTTGCAAAGTGTCCGGATTGATCCGCCGGTAATAACAATTGCGGGGCCGGCCGGCGCGGTTGCGCGTGTGGCAAATGCCGCCGCGGCGCGGGCGCACCCGGTAAAGCAGCGAATTCTGCTCGCAATTGACCAGCGCCTCCACCAGGTCGAAAGTCTCGCCGGAAGTCTTGCCCTTTTCCCACAACTCGTTGCGCGAGGTGCTCCAAAGGATCAGGCGCCGCTCCCGCAAGGCCAGGCGGAATGCCTGTTCGTTGGTATAGGCCACCAGGATCACCGCGTGCGTGTCGGCATCCTGCACCGCCACCGGCAGCACTTCCGGGCTGCTGGCCGCGGCTTTGGCCAGTTTGCGGAAATCCAACTGCAACTCCGAGCCTTCTTCGAGCATATTCATGTTTTTACTAAATCCGTCATTCCGCCAAACCCGGCAGGAGCCGGTCAATCTCCGGCCGGCGGTCCGGGGTGATCTTGATGATTTCCGCAATCAACGTTTCCGCCGGCTTGAAGGCGCCGGTTTCATAACAAAGCAAGGCCGTGGCCAGCATCAAGTCCGCCCGTTCGGCGTTGGGCATGTTCAGCGTTTTGAGGTAATAAACCACGATGCCCAACATCTGCTGCACCGTCACCTGCTCCCACTTGATATTGATCGCGCCGGCCCGGCCGAGCGAAACCGAAATCCCGCTTTCATCCGCTCCGACGATGTCGCGCGCGCCGCCGGTGGTGCTCCAGCCTTGGGGATAAGGCGTGCCCTTGATGATTTTTATCAGCAAACTCATCAAATTGTCCAATTGCTGATAAGTATCTATGACGGACTGGCAGTAGGCCTGGGTTTCCGGCAAGGTCAACCCGGCCTGCATCTTGGTCATGGCTTGCGCGGCCGCCTTGAACTGGCGCCTGACCACCAGCGGGGCGTTGTCGCCGCGGGCGGCCTCCACCGCGTCATATTCCTGCTGCAAAATGATGGGCCGGCGTTTTTCGGCTTCCCGCGCCTCTTCCTCGGCTTTCTTTTTGGCCGCCAGTTCCTCGCGGCGGCGGGCTTCGGCTTCCGCGGTCCGCTGCCGGGACTGCCGCTCCGCCGCCTGAATCCGCCCGTAATAATTATCCATTTCCTTGGCCTGCTTCTGCGCCGCCTCGTAGGGGATGTCAATCATCTGGTAAATCAATGCCAGCTTATCGGCGATGGATTCAAGTTGGGCCGCGCAGGCCTCGGCCTTTTCCGTGTTGGCCGCTGCGGGTAAATCCTGCTGTTTCAGCCAGGCCATGGCGAAAAGGTCTTCGGCTTCATTATAATTCTCGTTAAAGCGGTCAATTTCCATCAAAGCCAGGGTCGCCGAGGGATGGCGGTCCATGATCGCCGGCGCCCGCTCCCAGACCTTTTCCTCCAAGGCCGGCATTTTTTCCGCATTGCGCCCGATATGCTCGACGAGCGCACCGATACGGTTCCAGGCGCTTTGCCCCTGCTCCAGGGCCGCTTCCAGGCGCTGCCGGGCGGCCAGTTCATCCGCCAGGCGCGCCTGCTTTTTCTGATGCATGATCCACCCGGCGGCGCCGCCGGCCAGGACCAGCACCACGACCGTCGCCAGGGCGGCGATTTTCATTACCTTGCGGATGTCGCGCCGGCCGGGCGCCGGCAGGATGGAAGACATGTTCTTCAAGACGCCGGACTTGCTGCCCTTGTTCTTCTTCAGGAGAATGCGCGAAGCTTTATGCGCCGCGCGCATGTCCAATAAAAGCGCGGGATAGGATGGATACCGCATGGACGGGTCCGGTTCCAGCATGCGCGCCACCAGCGCCACGGTCTCGGGGTGGACATCCTCGCGGAAGTCGTGCAGGCTGGGCGCCGGGTGGTTCAAACGCGCCAGCACCACGTCCGTCGGCGTGGCGCCGTCAAACGGCGGCTGGCCGGCCAGGACGTGAAACAAAGTGGCGCCGAGGCTGTAAATATCCGAACGGAAATCCACCTTTTTGCCGCGCGCTTTCTCCGGGGCGATATAATACGGCGTGCCCCAGATCTGGCCGCCCTGCTGATGCTGGCCGATGAAACTCGCCAGCCCGAAATCCACCACCTTGGCTTCGCCGCCCTGCCCGAAGAGAATGTTCGCCGGCTTGATGTCGCTATGGATCAGCCCCACGTCGCTGGCCGCGTTCAGGCCCTCGGTCACCTCCAGGTGGATTGCCAGCGCGCGCTCTTCATCCATCGGCTTGCCGCCGGCGATCATCTCATCCAGCCGGCCGCCGGCCACCAGTTCCATCACAATGTAAGGCTGGCCCTTAACCTGGCCGAAGGAGTAAATCTGAACCACGTTCCGGTGATTCAACGCCGCCGCCGCCTGGGCTTCGTGCTTGAAGGATTGGACGAATTCGGCATCTTCGCCCAGCGATTTTTTCATGACCTTCAAGGCGACCTGCCGGCCGAGTTCCTTGTCCATCGCATGGTAAATCACCCCCATGCCGCCGGAACCCAGCTTGTTGATCAGTAAAAAACCGCCAAACTGCGCGGGCACGATCTGCCGCGTCCCGCATTCCGGACAATTAATCTCTGAAAAAGACGGCAGATGCGACACATCCAGCGTCTTCTGACAACCGGCACAATTCAGGCGCGAAACCCGATCCGCCTCTATGCCAACGGAGCCGTCCTTACTCACAATGCAAGCCTCTTTTTCTCAAGCAAGTCAAAAATAACCGCCGCCGACAGGGGCGGCGCAATTTTTTATTGTCAACACTCGTTTAAAATGTCCCCATAATTAACTCATTTAAAATGTCCCCTTT
>CAZYXU010000103.1:0-12989 GCA_964650945.1 uncultured Verrucomicrobiota bacterium
TCTTATAATTGTCGCGATAGTTTGCAATGTTTTGGTAGGGCGGTCAGGCTCTGACCGCCTTCATGGGAAAACAAAACCTGTGGGATGCTACTGAAGGAAAATCCATCATGATACGCATTGGTATTGTCGGTTATGGGCAGAGGATGCACGGCGTCGTTGACCGGGTGCTGCGGAAGGTGGACCCGGATATCCGGGTGGTGGGCATTGTCGATCCCGATGAAAAAGGCGTGCGGAGCCGGTTGGCGGAATGCGACCGGGCGGATGCGCGTTTCTATCCCGATTTGCGCGCGCTGGTGCGCGGCGCCCGGCCGGACGCCCTGGCGATCGGCACCCGCTGCAACCTGCATGCGCCCTATGCTGTGCAGGCTGCGCGGTATGACCTCCCGCTGTTCCTGGAGAAGCCGGTGGCCATTTCCATGCCGCAGGCCCGGTCCCTGGAACGCGCTTTCCGCAAGCGCCGGTGCCCGGTGGTGGTGAGTTTTCCGTTGCGCGTTTCGCCGTTATGCGGGCTGGCCCGGCAATATATCGCGGACGGGGCGGCGGGCGAGCCGATTCACATCCACGCCGTCAATTATGTGCCCTACGGCACATGCTATTGGGATCTGGGCTATCGCGATTATGCCGTTACCCAGGGGCTCTTTCTGCAGAAAGCCACGCATGACTTCGACTATATGAGTTATTTGATGGGCTCGCCCATTGTGCGCGTGGCGGCCATGGCGGTGCGCGGGCGCGTCTTCGGCGGTAAAAAACGCGCGGGGCTGACCTGCGCCAGGTGCCGCGAGCGCGCGCTCTGCCTGGAAAGCCCCGCCAACCGCCAGCGCAACGGCAGCGGTGGGATAAAAACCGATCATCCCTGCACGTTCGGCCGCGATTGCGGCACCCCGGCAACCGGCATGAACGAGGATTGCTCCAGCGCGCTGATCGAATTCGCCTCCGGCGCGCAAGGCGTGTATTCCCAGGTGTTCTTTGCCCGGCGCGACGCCGCCGCGCGCGGCGCGACCGTCAGCGGCTACATGGGTACAATCTCGTTCGATTGGTATGCGAATACATTGCGCCGCGTGCGGCACCACCAGCCCTTCACCGCCGTGGAGCAGGCCGGCGCCGGCCTGAGCCATTTTGGCGGCGATCTGGAACTGGCGTATAATTTCCTCGACATCATCAAGGGAAAATGCCGGCAATCCCTCACCCCGATCGAAACCGGTCTGGCCAGCGTGTACGCCTGCCTGGCCGCCAGGGAGTCGGCGGAAACCGGCAAGTTTACCCAAGTCCGGCAGGTGGGCGGGTGAATGCCCTGTCATTCCAATCCGGCAAGTGGCTGATGCAGGCCGCGCCGTACGACGGCGCCCGCATTGCCCGCCTGGCTTATGACGGGTATGACCTGCTGACCGCCGCGCCCCGGCGGTTCCGCCCGCCCCGGCGGGATTACGGCCATTATGAAACCCGGCCGGTCTATGGGTATGACGATTGTTTCCCAAGCGTGGACCCAGGCCGGTTCCCGGGGATGCGCTGGCGCATTCCGGACCATGGCGAGTTGTGCTGGCTGCCGTGGGCCGCCGCGCCCGTCCCGGGTGGAGTGCGGTTTTCCGTCCAATCCCGGAAACTGTCGCTGACGTTCAGCCGCACCATGATCTTTGACGGCAACAAGCTGCGCTGGCGCTTTGCCGTCCGTTCCCAGGCCGGACACCCCCTGGTTTTTCAGCATGTAATGCATCCGTTGATGCCGCTGGACAAGATTGACGTTGCCGGCTTGAAATTGCCCGATTGCGATACGGTATTCGATGATGCGCGCAAATGCGTTTGGTTGCCGGGGCGGGATGATATTATCCGCCGGTTAGAATCAAAGCGGCCGGGCGGGGTGGATATGTTGATTCTGCGCGGTATCAAAACCGGCCGCTTGAAAGTCGCCTTTAAACAGGGGCCGGCGTTGCATGTCGGATTTCCGGCGAAAAAATTTACCGCGCTGGGCATCTGGTGGAATAATCGCGGGTATCCGGATGAGCCGGGATGCCGGCGTTGCGAGTGCGCGTTTGAGCCAATTCCCGGCGAAACCAGTTCGCTGGCGGCTGCCGCCCGGATGCGCGGCGCCTTGACGGTCCTGCCCGGCAAGAGTTTGCGGTGGGCGATTGACTGGGAAATTAAATGAAATGCGCCTGGCGGCGTGGCGGCAGCAAGGCATGGGGGACAATGAATATATGGCGCTGGCTGTTACAGGGGATTGCATGTTTGGTGTTTGGGAGCCTGGCGTGGGGCGATGCGCCGCCGACGGGAGCCAGCATGATTAATCTTGCCGTCAACCCCAAAGATGTCCCGGGCATTGACGTGCAGGATGACATCATTGCGCCTGTCCCCAACGAGTGGGATCCGCGCATCCATGGCTATCCGCATGTTTCCGTCAATGCGCCCTGGTTTGACGGCCATGCCGGCAATCTTACGATTGACGGCAATCCGCAAACATACTGGCGGCCGGCCGCCGGCGTCCGGGGCCCTTACCAGTTGCGGCTGGATTTCGGCGCGCCGCGGTCATTTTCGGCCGTCCGGCTGCTGACGTTGCTGGAGCCGGTCAAATCCCATGTTCCCGCCCGCTTTGCGTTGGATGCGAGCAACGATGAATTTACCCATGATGTGCGGCCGGTTTTCCAAACCGATGACGGCGCGGCGCATTGGAGCACGGCGGAACAACTGCGCGACATTCCCGTTGGCGCCGTGACGGCGCAATTTTTGCGGGTGACCCTTTGGCCGCCGGCTGATCCGGCGGGCTTCCCCGCGGTGACCGCCGTGGAGATTTACGGCGCGCCCGCTGCCCCTCCGCCGGCGGATGCTCCCGGCATGCCGGTTAAACAATACGCCAATCCGCTCAATCTGGCCTTTAATCCCCAGGATGCGCCGGACAAGGAATGGCAAGCGGAGGCGCATGGCTATCCGCATGCCACCGCTTCAACCTATTACCAGGGGCGGCCTACCGGGCACAGCTACCCGCCTTGTACTCTGATAGACGGCGATTATCGCGCCTGCCGGTCCTGGACCGTGCTTTTTAATGACGAATATCCGCATTGGGTTAAAATTGATTTCGGCCGTCCCAAAACCATGCGCTATGTCAAGGTGTTTTCACTGACCTGGGGCGCCGGCGCCTGGAGCCATGAACGCGGCGAACGCGCCGGCATGTTTTTGCCGTCCAACGTGGCGGTGGAGGTAAGCGACGATGATTTCAAGGCGGATGTCCGGCCCGTGTTTGCGGCCGACTCCCGCACGGCGGTGGAAAAGGTCTGGAATTGGCGCCGGCATCAGGGCGATCGGTTCATTGATTTCGGGCGCGAAGTGTCCGCCCGGTATGTGCGCCTGACCATCAAGGCCGGCACGCCGCACCGGACCTGGATCGAAGAACTGGAGGTCTATCAACAATTGCCGCCCGCCGCTCCGATGCCCGTGGTATGGGATTATCCCGACTTGGGCGGGGTGGTGGCCGGCGCCCCAGTTCTGCTCCGCGATCCGCGTTTTCTGGTCTGGCGCGATATCGCCACGCGCAAGGTGTTTGAAACGGATGTGCCCGGCGGTCCGGATGCGGATGGCCTGGAAATCTTTTGCGCCCGCAATGAGCAGGAATATGCGCAGTTGGTCGTGCGGCCGGCGGCCGGAAATTCCCTGGCGGATGTGACGCTGGAATTTGGCGGCCTGACCGGTGAAAATGGCGCGGTCTTGAGCCGCGATTGCCTGCGGTATTACAATGTGGAATATGTTTCGGTGATGGCGCCGTCCGCCGTGATTGTGGAGGAAAAGGGGAGATATTCCCGCGGCCGGGCGGGGCGCTGGCCGGACCCCTTGCCCCCCGGCCGGCCGTTTACGGCGGATGAACCGCGCAACTATCCGCTTTGGCTGGAAGTCACCGTGCCGGAAAACACGCCGCCCGGATTGTATCGCGGGGACATCGCCATCCTGACGCAGGGCCAGCCGGCCGGGCGGATTCCTCTGCGGCTCAGGGTGTGGAACTTTACCCTGCCGCCTCCGGCCCGCCAGCATCTGTTGGCGGGCGGCGATCCGTCATTCCGGGCGGTTTTTCCCGGATATGATGCGTCAAATTACGCCGGCCGGCCGCCGGACGAAATCATCCGCGCCATGTATCGCCTGCTGGCGCAGCATCGCTTCAACGCCGGCTGGAATAGCTTTTTCCCCGACAGCCATATGCCGCAGGTTGTTATTACCAACGATGCCGTGGCGGTGGACAGCGCGGTGTTTGAAGCATTGTGCGCATATTTGATCGAGGAGTTGGGATTCGCCATGCTGCCATTGCCTTTGGGACCGGGCGCCGCTTTGGGCCACCGGGGCATCATGGGCAGCCGCAAGGGATTCGATTGGAATGGCCTGGCCTATATGAGCGATGCATATCAACGCCGCCTCCTGGGGCCGGACGGTTATCTGGCGCAACTGGCCGCCCGGCTGCGCGCCCGCGGCTGGCTGGAAAAATTTTACCTGGAAGTCTGGCATGAACCGTCGGATAAAACCGACCCCAACGGATGGTCGGAAGCCTTGCGCCTGGCGCGCGCTATCCGTGCGATTATCCCCGACCTGCGCCTGTGCGTCGGCGGCGGGAGCCTGGACCTCAATACCGCCCCGGAATTGGAGGATGTCATCGGACACTTCTTCGTTTACACCTCGCTGGCCACCGATGAGCATTTACGGGGGCTGATCCGGCGCGGCACGCTTGTGACGACCTGTTACAACGGATTCTGGCTGACGGATTTCCCGGCCATCAACTGCCGCATCCTGGGGTGGGGGTTGTGGCGCAACGGCTTGCAGGGGTTTTTGCATTGCGGCATGGTCAGCGGCATGGTGGATCCTTGGGAGGATGCCGCCACCCGCGCCTACAGTCCATCGCAACGGCGCAATGGCGATAATGCCTTCATCTATCCCATGCGGGATGAGCAGGCCCCGCAGGCTTATTGGGTCAGTTCCATCCGCATGAAACTTGAGCGCAAGGCCATCGAGGACTATGAATATCTCTGGCTGCTGCGGGAACAAGTCCGCGCGGCCGCGGCGCGCGGCGCGAGTTTGACGGCGGCGGAAAAACTCCTGGCGGAGGCCGGCGCGCTGGCCCCCCGGTTCGGCAAGACCGCGCAATTGCCTTACAAGCTTGAATTCGATCCGGACCCGCGCCGGCTGGAGGCGTTGCGCCAGGCCATCGGAATGGAGTTGGACCGGCTGGCCGGACCGGCAAAATGAATTAATTAACTGGCATGGATGGCGATCATTCTGATAAAGTTACCTAAATGGCATTCGGCGGGACAAATCCGCCGGTGGACTTTTAAAACATGCCCCTGGTAAATGGCGGGAAAATGAAATCATGCATAGCCAAAATTAAAAATAGCCCGGCTTTTTTAATCGGCCTGCTGTTGCAAGCCGGCCTCGGTCTGCCATGGTCCGGCCGCGCGGATTATTATGTCGCCACTAATGGCGCGCATGGTTCTTTCACCAATTGGGAGGAGGCCGCCACCAATATCCAGGCTGCCATCGATGCGGCCACCAATGGCGCCACCATCTGGGTTTCCAATGGCGTGTATGTCGCCACCAGCGTGGTGCGCAGCAATGCAACCGTGGTGCTGGAAAAGCCCGTTACCCTGCGCTCCGTGAACGGCCCGGCTTGGACGGTAATGGATGCCGCCGCGGTCGCCGGCGATGAACGGATCGTTTTGTATGTGTATCATAGCGGGGCGGTGGTGGATGGCTTCACCATCCGCGGCGGGCACCTGACTAATTCGGCCACGCTCAACTACTGGCTGGTTGGCGGCGGCGTGCAGCTATATTTAGCCGGGTTGGTGCGCAATTGCCACATAACTTCCAACACGGCTTTTTCCGGCGGCGGCGCGCATATCCGCGGTTATGGCCGGATGGAAAATTGTTGGATTTACGGCAACACCGCCGTTGATACCAGCGCCAGCGGCGGCGGCGTGCGCCTGTCGGCCAGCGGCGGGCAGTTGATCAATTGCGTGGTCAGCAATAATTTTTCCCGGGGATATGGCGGCGGCATTGCCGCCGCTAATAATGGCACCATCAGCGTTTGCACCGTGGTTGGCAACCTTGCCTTGGACCGGGGCGGCGGCATTTATGCGAATGGCAGCCCGCTGATTACGGACGACACCCTGATTGCCCATAACCGCGCCTCCGGCAATGGCGGCGGCGTGTATGTGCAAAACGCCCGCTTGTACAATTGCCGCATTGTCAGCAACCACGCTTATTACGGCGGCGGAGTTGCCACGCCCACAGCCGGCGGGGTGATTTCCAATTGCCATATCGCGGATAATGTGAGCACGGCCATCTCCGCATCTGGCGGCGGCGGGGTGTATTTGCAGGGCGGCCTCATGTCACATAACCGCATTGTCAGCAATCGCAGTTATAATGTCGGCGGGGGGATAAGTATGGATGCTTCCTTCTCCACCTCGCGTAATTGCCTGGTAGCCGGCAATTTGGCTAGTAATCAGGGCGGGGGGATTTATTTCGGAAACTCCGTCACCGCGCTGGTGGAAAGCTGCACGATTGCCGGCAATACGGCCACCAATGGCGGCGGCGTGTATTACGCTGCGACCTCCACCCGCCGGACCATGCTGGACAATTCCATTGTTTACCATAATACCGCCACCGTGACCAACGCGGATGCCAATCAGGGCTTTAATGATACGGTTTCCAACACTTGCATCTCCACGGCTGCGGACTGGCCCGACGCCGGCAACATCGCCGATCCGCCGTTGTTCGCGGAGCAGGCGGCGGGCAATTACCGCCTGCAAGCCTTGTCACCCTGCATTAATGCCGGCGCTAACCAGTTTTGGATGACCAACTCCCTGGACTTGGACGGATATCCGCGCCTGGACCGGAACAGCCGGCTGGTGGACATGGGATGTTACGAACATGTGTTCCGCGGGACATTTTTCCGCTTCCGCTGAACGCGCCTGCAAAAACACATAACCGAGCAAATTTCAAAACTCACGTTTTGAATGAATTCAGGATTTAGAAGTCAGAATTCAGAATCATTACAAATAACACAAGATCAATATGTATGTAGCCGTAAAATATCAGGAGCCGAACACCGAACACTGAACACTTTTGAAAGAGACTCAACCGGAAAAACCATCATGAAACATGCGCAAAAAAACAACTATCGTTATTCAATCTGTTTCGATTTTCCCGATGACCTGATTTATACGCCGTTTACCCGCGCCACCCTGGAAAAGTTGTTCAAGCTTTACCAGTCGTGGGGCGTCACGCGCATTTACTGGATTTACACCTGGAAACATCGCGAGCGGCTCTGGGAAGGCACGCTCTCCGACAGCTTAAGCCGGAATTACGAAACCACCCGGCGCGCGCTGCGGAGCGAATTCCTGCCGGCGGCCGTGCGGCTGGCGCATGCCTTGGGGATGGAGTTTTACGCGGTTTACAAGCCGTTTGACCTGGCCTTTAACCAGTCGCACCCCTTTGGCACAACGGCCGCGCGGCGCGCCGGCCGCCTGGATGCGCTCAGCGGCCGGATTCATTGGGCGGCCGAGTGCCTGGTGCAAAACCGCCGTCTGCGCATCCGGCGCCGGCAGGATGATATCCCCGCCGACCTCGACCGGCGCCGGATCGGCGCGATCGTCCTGCGTTCCGACCGGGCGGGCGCGCCGGCCAACTGGCGCGGCCGCCTGGAAATCCTGGTCAGCCGCGATAATAATCTGTACCGCCGCTACCGCGGTCCCCTGACTTTCCGCGAGTCCGCCGGCCGCCATGGCCGCGAACTGGCGCTGACCGGACTGCGTATCCGGGACCCTTACCTGGCCCTGCGCGTCCAGGGCGCGCGGAGTGAAAAGTTTTCCAATACACTGGCCGGGCTGGTAGAAGTTTATGATGATCAGGGCGAAAAACTGCCGTTTACCTACGGTTTGTATGCCCGCGCGGATTTCTACGCGTCTCTGCGCAAACGGCTCGGGGCCACCGGGCGGAAATTGCGGGACGACCTGGTATCGCGCGGCTACCTGTTCGGATGGCATCCCACCGGCGGCACGGGATATTTACGGACCGCGCGTTACGCGCTGGACAACGCCAAGGGTGAAATCGCCCTGGCCCGCGGCAAGGAGGAATATGTCATCGGCGCGCTTTCGCCGGCCTATCCGGCCGTGCGCCGCCTGTTTTTAAAACATGTCCGCGAATGCCTGGATGCCGGGGTGGATGGCGTGGATTTGCGCGTGGGCAACCATAACCGCAGCCTGGAGTGGGAAAATTACGGGTTTGAACCGCCCGTGCTGGATGAGTGCCGGAGGCGCGGCATCAATCCCTATGGCGGAGCGGCGGACCAGCGCCGGCGCCTGGCGATCCTGGGCGAAAGTTACACGCAATTCGTGCGCGATGCCGCGCAACTGATCCGACAGCGCGGCAAGCGCATCCATATCCACGTCAGCCAGGATGAAGTGCTGGGCGGCCGTCTGCCCGTCCCCTTCGAATGGCAGCAATGGGTGCATGACAAGCTGGCGGATGAAATCACCTTGATGACCGACACCCCGGCGCGGTATGACCGCTTGACGCGCGCGGCCGCCGCGCCGCGCGGCATTCCGCGTCATTTCCGCAAGTACGTGGCATCCATTACCTACCGCCCGCGCTGGCAGCGCATGTTTCGGGATTATCTCCGCCAGAGCCGCAAACTGGGCCATGCCGGCTTCATCATCTACGAAAGTTCATTCGTGGTGCATGGCCAGCCGGACGGCAGCTTCACCGTGCTTTACCCGGATATCCCGCGCATCATGCGCGAAGTGCAGGAGGAAAACCTGAATCCGCAAACCGCGGCTAAGGCCTGAGGTTGCGGGGCGCCGCATCAAAAGAGGGAAAATGTCAAACGCCGTTGCCGCTCTCACGCTGTCAACCAAGAATTGTTCCCTGACGGTTGATCCCCGCTCCGGGATGTTGGCCGATTTTATGTTCGCGGGCAAGGATTTGCGACCCTGGCGCGATTTTTACATTCCGTGGAATGATTCCAATTTGGCGCCGGCGGAGTTGTACCGGCGCCAGGGCGGCGTGCGCATTACCGATGAACTTACCGGGGTGGAATACCGCGATGCGTTCGGCGCGGGGATGACTTATTATAACGAATGCCGCAAAAGCCATGCCGCCTTGCCCGGCACGCCCTGCCGCGTGTCCCGTTTGGTCCGGACGCGGCAAGGCGCGCTTACCCGCGTGGCCTTTCAAAAGCAATTCACCGGCGCGCCGTTTCGGCTGGAATATGTGTTGACGGCGGATGCGGGGGAATTGCATTGGCAGGTGGAACTCGTTCCGCGCGCCGGCATCCGTCCGCGTTCCGTGCGCATCGAACTGGTGCTGCCGGCCATGGGGCATCCGGGCTTGCGGCCGCCCTGGAGCGTCTGGGCGCCGGTGGCCGGCGCCCCCTTCCATTATTCGTCGCCCGGGGGATACGGGCATGACGGCGCCGCCTGGGAATATCTGCGGTTTCCCTATGCCAACGCCAAGGGCGACCACCGGCTGACGGTGCCGGTCATTGACGTTTATTCCGAAAAGCTGGATGCCGGCCTGGCCTTGGCGGTCCCCTTCGAATTGCACAAGCCGGAGTTGATCTTCGAGGTTGACAAACTGGCCGGCGAAATCCGGCTGGTGTTCGATAACCTGGCGTTGGCGCGCGGCACGCGCCCCGCCGCCGCGGTCCTGATGCACGCGCATGCCGGCGACTGGCGCCCGGGGCTGGGTTGGATTTACCGGCGGTACCGTCCGTATTTCACCGCCGGCGACCGGCCGCGGATCATGCGCCAGCAGGGGCCGATGTCTTATTCCTTCCCCGTCTTGACGGATGAGGTGATCCGCAACTGGAAGCGCGACATGCATTTTTCCTGGACGGAAGCGCTCTTCGCGCCGACTTTCGGCGATTATGTGCCGCATGCCCGGACCTGGACTTTCGACATGATGAAAAGCGCCAAACGGCCGGAGTGCGAAATGCAACTCTCGCATGCTGAAATGCGCGCCTATTTCCGGCGCCTGCAACGCCGGGGCGTGGCGTCGTTCGCCTATTTTAATGTCGGCGAATGCGAAAAAGAACTGGCCGAACGTTGCTACCCGGAATCCATCATGCGGTTGGATCATGGCCATGCGGCGGCGGAGTGGCTCTGGCCGGACGGCCGGCGCCGCAATGTGCGCATGCGGCCCGACCCGGAAAGCCGCTGGGGACGCGCCATGCTCCGGCAATTGGACGCGCTTTTCAAGACCTACCCCGCATTGTCCGGAATCTTCCTCGACCAGGCCTGCTACCGGACCTACGATTTCGCCAGTGCCGACGGCCGCACCATGCTGGCCAATCGCCCGTGCTTCGATACCCATACGGTGTTCCCGCGCATGGTGGAACGGATTGTCAGGATTCTGCGCCGCCACGGCCGCACCGCCTTCACCAACGGTCCATATTGCATCGAGGCGCAAAAAGGGCTCGACGGTATCATGAGCGAAGGGCGGATTCCCGGCATCGCCCAGTATGCCTACATGGGTTTGGACAAGGCGGTCATGATTCTGACCTATGGCGCGGCGCTCGATAAATTCGAGTGCGCCCTGCAAGCCTGCCTGAAATACGGGGCGTTTCCCGATGTGCGCGACCACCTGGCCATGCGCCCGCGCCCGCGCATCACCCCGGCGGAGCGCGATTTATACGCGCGCTATCTGCCGTTGTTCGAAGCCTTGCGCGGCCGCCAATGGGTCTTCCATCCCCATGCCCTGGCTTTGCCGGACGGTTACGACGGCAACATCTTTTTAAATCCGCAAAATCGGTATGTCGTGACCTTGTTTCCGCGTTGCGGCCTGGCAACCGATCGGCGCAACCTGGTCCGCCGTGAAATCCGGCTGTGTCTGCCGGATGCGGGCGCACCGCGCCAGGCGGCCTGGCTGTCGGTAAATTTCAAGGGCAAAAAATTCCTGCCGCTGACACCCGACGGCCGGCATGCCTGGCACTTGCGCGTGCCGCGCTACACCGATGCCTCGTTGTTCGTTATCTGAGGCGTGTTTTCCGATGTTGCAATTTCCGGGGCGCGCGACAATAATGCTGCCGCCATGCATCCCCTGGAAAAAAACGCCGCGCCGGCCTGGCCGTCTGCCGTGGAAAAGATGATGTTTGAAATTTCGGGCGAACAGCCCTTGTGCGTCGTGCATCACCGCATCCCTCGGAAAATGAACGCGCGGTTTGACATGCATTACGGGCTGGAACTGGGCATCATCCTGGCCGGCGGCATGCGCCGGTATTACCGGAACCACGAACTGTCCGTCAGCCCGGGCGGGGTCTGGCTGTGCGGCATGTGGGAACCGCATGGCTGGACGGTTACCCGGGCGCCCTGCGAGGCGGTGGTTTTAATCATCGAGCCGTCGTTTTTGCTGCGCGCCGGACGCGAACTGGCCGGCGGCCGGCATTGGCTCGCCCCATTCCGCGCGCCGCCGCCGGCCCGCCCGCAAATTCCCCGCCGCGCCCGCAGGCTGGCGCAGGCAATCGGGCGGACTTTCGCCGGCGCGGATCGCATCAATCCCGGCGTCCAGGACGCCCGGAATCGCTTGAAACTGCTGGAACTCATGCTGATGCTGCCCGCGCCCATGCCGGCGGGGCGGGAGCGGCGGGATGACAACCTGCGGCAGGTTGATCGGGCGGTGCAGCTTGTTTTCGGCGCCGCCGATTTTGTTTCCACCCAGGCTGCCGCCCGGCATTGCGGGTTGAACCGCAACGCCTTTGCCTCCTTGTTCAAGCGGGTGATGGGCCTGCCATTTGCCGAGTTCGCCCTGCGCTACCGGGTCAGCTCCGCTGCCCGGGACTTGTCGCTCCACGCCGCCCCGGTCAAAACCGTCGCCGCCCGCTGGGGTTTTGCCGATGCCAGCCATTTTTACCGGCATTTTCAAAAATATTATCATTGCGCGCCGACGGAATATGCGTGAAATATTCGTCAAAAGCAGGCATCGCGGGAGACATTATGCAACTGGAGAAAATCGCGGAATATCTGGATCGGACATTGCAGGTGGCGGAATGGAAGGATGCATCGCACAACGGTTTACAGGTGGCGGCCCGGGGTCCGGTGCGCCGGGTGTGTTGCGGGGTGGATGCCAGCCTGGAATTCTTCCAGGCAGCCGCCCGCCGCCATGCGGACCTGCTGGTCTGTCATCATGGCATCAGTTGGGGCGATTCCCTGTGCCGGATCACGGAATTGAATTATACCCGCCTGAAATTTCTGCTGGATCACAACCTGGCGTTGTATGCCTGCCACCTGCCTTTGGACGCCCATCCTAAATACGGCAACAACGCGCGCATCTGCCAGGCGCTGGGGCTCCAAAAAATTCGTAAATTCGGCTGGTACCATGGCGCGCAGATTGGCTTTGCCGGCCGTCTGCCGCGGGCTGTGCCTTATGCGCGGTTCAAGACGGCGGTTGCGCGGTTGTTGAAAACGGAACCGCGGACCATGGATTTCGGTCCGCGCATGGTGCGCACGGTCGCCGTGATCTCCGGCGGCGCCGCCGCGGAACTGGCCGAGGCCGGGCGCGACCGGGTGGATGTGTTTCTCTCCGGCGAGCCGACACTGGCGGCCTGGCATCTGGCGCGGGAATATGGCGTCAACGCGATTTTCGGCGGGCATTACGCCACGGAAACATTTGGCGTCCGCGCGCTGGCGGAACTGCTGGCCCGGCGTTTCAAACTCGCGGCGGAATTCGTGGATTTGGCGACGCCTTTCTGAGGGTGTAAGACAAATTGGTTGGTGAGTTGTAAAAATTTCAATGGAAGAATAGATCTCAGCGTGTTTTTGAGTCCGCAAAAGATACAACTGTATAAATTCCGATAATTTCGGCCGGGTGGTTACACCACCCTGGCCGAAATTGGGGCACCGCGTGGCGAATTCCGTTACCCTGAGCCCTTCGACTCTGCTCAGGGCCTTGAGCCCTTCGACTCTGCTCAGGGCCTTGAGCCCTTCGACTCTGCTCAGGGCCTTGAGCCCTTCGACTCTGCTCAGGGCCTT
>CAZYXU010000104.1:0-12894 GCA_964650945.1 uncultured Verrucomicrobiota bacterium
CGCCAGCGCTGCCGGAGGGTCAGATCGAGCTGGCGGCGGCAATGCAACAAGCCGGGCTGACGCCGGAAAGATGCTATTTGCAAGCCGCATTCATTCATGGCGGTGAGGCTTGCATCTCTCCGTACCCCGCGGACGGATTCGGTTATGATTGGAATTTCACGAATGGCACGCTGTGCGGCATCAGCGAACATTCCAGCGGACTGGAGGCGTTCACCAACCGGGATGGCGCATTGAGCTTTACGGTGCGCGGCAAGGATTCCTTTTTCGGCTGGGGCGATGTCAGCCTGGGCGAAAAACCGATCAAGCTGGGCCACGATTCCCTGAACGTCGCCAAACGCGGCCTGCGCCTGTATGGATTCCGGATGCGCATCCGGCAGAGCCTGCCGGAAAGCGTCTGGAGCATCGCTTTGCGGCGCAATCACAGCCTGAACGGGTTTGCCAGCGATGTCGAGTTCCTGAAACCGGTCAGCATCAAGGGGCAGGATTGGCAAACCGTGGTCCTGGAGATTCCGTCCAGCCGGCGGAAAGGATTTCTTTTTTATTCGGGGGTCCGGCTGATTGCGCAAACGCCGGACAATCAAGTGCAAATCGCTTGGATCGAGCCGTGCGTCAACGAGTATCATCCCTTTTTCCGCAAGGATTTTGAACTGAATTCCAGCGTGCGTTGGGCGAAATGCTCCATTCAAGCGGGACTGAATTTTACGGTTTATGTCAACGGCCAAACAGCGGTGGAGTCCAAGGCGCACCACTCGTATATGCAAAAAGGATTATGGAATTATGAGTTGCCGGCGCAACTCTTTAAAAAGGGCCGGAACGCGATTGTAGTGGAAACCACTTCCGGTTCCGCCGGTGGCGGGGTCAATCGGCTGTTGTTTGACGCGGCCTTGCTGTGCGAGGACGGCGACTATATCAGGCTGGATAGCGATGATTCATGGAAGGTTGCCGACCACGTGACGCCCGCGCAATTCCTGCCGGACTCCAATCCGGACGCTTGGGTAAAAGTTGGCGTAACCAAGCACACGGACGCCGACAACCTGTCACGAATTTACTGGTTTAATCCGTCGTGGAAAGGCCGACTCGCCATTAAACCGGCGGATGGTCGTGACCAGCCGGTTTACATGTCCAAGGAAGATATTAGTTTACAGATTGCCGTGCCCGTGCGGGCGGGGCCGGCGCCGGTCCTTACTTATACGCTCTATGATGAAATGGGCGATAATTACATTGCCGCCGATGCGCTCATCAAAAAAGACACCTTAACGCTGGAAAAGACCGGCGCCGACCATCGCGCGCTGTTCCAATCCCAAGCCGGTGAGTTGCAGCCCAATAAAGCCTATGCCTTGGAAGTGGAACTCGCCGAAAACGGTACAGCGCTTGAAAAGTATCGTTATGAGTTCGCGATCTGCGGTCCTGTCACACAGCCGATTGTGCAAAATCCAGGCAACTATACCAATGGCATGGATTTGAAGCTGGTCTGTGAAATTGACGTAGCCGCCGAGCCGGCGGCGGGCGAATTTATGGCCTGTGTCCCGGATCGGGACAAGGGTAAACATGACGTGAAGGAAGCGCCCAGTTTGGTCATAACGACGCCGCTGGGCAAATTCCGCCAGCCACCGGCGCCGGGCGGTTATGTGTCATGGAAATTCAGAATCCAGCATCCAACCCGCCCGCATGTGGTCCTGGCGGAATACCCCGACGACACGACACGCTGTCAGACCATGTGGATCACGGCGGCGGCAACCGAGAATGGCGACGGGCTTTACAAGGATAATCAGTGCGCCAATGACACGGTGATGCTGGGCGGCGAAAATCCGCTCACGCAAACCATCAAGCAACATCACGCCATCTTTTTCCCGGCGGGTAAGTTGTACACCGCCTCCTTTGGAACGATCGCCGGGCGTGCTCCCTGGACGCCCGAAAGATCGGCCCGGGTTGGCAAAATCAAGGTGTACGAAATTATGAATGACGTGCCGATGGTCAAGATCAACGATGCGCCCGGATCGCGGCGCTGGCTGGGGCAGCGGCTGGAACCGGGACCGCGGGTGGTGATGCAAAGTTGCCTTTCCAGTCCGCTCGCCAGCCGTTTTCGGCGGGCCTTCATTCTGAGTGAAACGCCCAATTTTTACCGGACCTGGCTGCTTACCTGCCTCAATCTGGTCAAGCGCATGCGATTCGCCGGGGAAAATTGCGTTGGCTATGGCGTTTACATGTACCAGAGCGTCTTGTATCCCAGCGAAACGTTTCGAGTGTCGGAATTAGGCACCTTTGGCAGCTTTAAAGATTCCATGACGTTGATGGCGAAATTGTTCGAAGAAAACGACCTCGGCATATTTGCCGGGACCGAAATCATCGGTTTCGGGCAGCAGATCATCAATAACACGGACGCCGAAGTTGCGCTGGGCGCCGACTCGGTGGCCCAAATTGATAAATTCGGCCGCCAGCAACTGGCATTGTTTGGAACTTTAAATCCCAACTGGCTGCATCCGGAAACGGAACAGTATTTGAACACGCTGGTGGATGAACTTATTCAGCTGTACGGTAAACATAAGGCCTTTAAAGGCATCATCATCCATACTGTGCTGGGCAGTGCGTGGGGGATTAACTGGGCCGCTGACGAAAAAGAGCCCTACCTGACGGGTTACGGGGATTGGACCATCGGTTTGTTTGAAAAGGAAACCGGCCTTAAAATCCCGGTTGAAAAAGACGATCCGCGGCGGTTTACCAGGCGCTATGACTGGCTGATGGCCAATGCCAAACCCCAATGGGTGCAGTGGCGCAAGGATAAAATGACCGGCGTCTACCGGAAAATCGCCCGGCGGCTCCAGGCGGCGCGCGCGGATTTGAAGGTGGTGGGCCATTTTTTCGAGCGCGATTACGTGCATGGGCCCTACCGGGCGGATTACACGCCGGCGGCGGCCCGGGATGCGTATACCCCCTACGGCATAGACGTCCAGGCGCTGCAGGCGGATACGAACGTCATCTTCATCAAGGACGTTTTCTGCGACGGGCCGGCGGCTTATTACCTGGAAGGCAATGGACACGACCGGCGCGCCCGGGCGCATCATGACAGTTATACCGCCGCGTTTGCCAATGACGGGCGCAGCGGCGCGGCAATCCGTTACAGTTGGTACGAGTACCAGTTGTATTCCCCCAAAGACTGGCCGATGGTCTATTCCGGCCTCGAAAGCTGGCCGACGCCGGGCAGCGATTTCTTCGCGGATTATTATGCCAACGTCTTTATCCGGATGAATCCCGCACTGATGTTTTTTTCGATTGTGGACTGCGCCATGTGGAACGGCCGGGAGCCGCAACAAGCCCGCTTTGCCCAGGCTTTTCGTTCCCTGCCGAACGGCATTTACGATCCCATGCATGGCAACGGGCTGGACCGGAACATCCGGGTGGCGCTTTGCCGGTATGGAGAAGATATTTACGGGTATGTGGCCAATCCGCACTATTGGGAGCTGGCGGTCAAGCTGGAGTTCGCCCCCGGCGCGCTGGTCACCGACCTGATTGCCGCCGCCGGCGTGGCCGGTCCAAAGTGGGACATGACGCTGGCGCCATACCAGATCAAAACCTTCAAAATCGCCGCCAGCCGCGATTTGGGCGCGCTCAAAGGCGCGCAAACCGCGGTATCGCCGGCCGGCCAAAAATATTTCGCCGCGCAATTCGCCGCTTTCACCAACCGGGTGGCCCGGGGCCGGGAGGGCTTGCAGCGGCGCGGCAAATTGCAGGAAGCAGAGGATTTGATCAAGGGCTGCGCCGCCAAAATCGCGGCCGGTGAATGGGGCGCCGCGGCCGAAGCTCTGGGCACAACGCTCCTCTGGAACGATTTGCTGGAAACGGCGTGGGCACCCGAACATGCGGTTAAAAACGCGGTGATCCCGGAAGCATCCGCGCCGGTTAATCTGGCGCAAGATCCTTTGCAATGGGGGCGTCCGCCTATCTTCGAATTGCGCGGGGAAGGCGATATCCGGTTTGCCAAGCAACCTTGGCAATTGGCCGGCGCCCAGGACCTGGCTCTGGGCGCCTGCATGCGCTGGGATACGAACGCGCTTTACCTCGGCTTCCGGGTGCGGGATGACGTGCTGTTGCCGCGCGCCAATGCCGGCGACAGCATTGAAGTTTACCTCGACGCCGATTTGGCCGGCGATTATGGGCGCAACGTTTACGATGCCGACGACTTTAACATCAAGCTGGTGCCGCCGGCGGAAGCCACCGGCCAGGCCGAAGTCCTGCTCCACCAGGGCACGGAAACCGGGGTGAAAAGCCCCGCCGACCCCGCCGGCATCCAGGTTGACGGCCGGCGGCTGGATGATGGGTATTTTGTCGCGGCAGCCATCCCCTGGAACAAGCTCAATCTGCAGCCGCGGGCCGGCCTGGAAATCGGGCTGGATGTCATGGTGATTGACATGGATGGCCAAGCGGGCTTCAAGACCATGGTCTGGTCGGCGCCCGGCGCCGCTATTTTTTCCAATCCCCGCGTGATGGGCAAAGCGGTCTTGGGTGCAAAAAACGCCAACGCCGGCGATTCGACCGGCGCGGAACTGCAAGTCAAGGAACTGTATGCGGCGGGACAATTCGCCGCGGCGTACGCGCTGGCGTTGACCAACAAGCTGTCCGGCACGCTGGTTTTCCTGTATGGCGCGGACCAGAAATCCAACCCGGAACGATTTTTGGAGCTGACTGGCCAGACCGGCTGGGAGGGGGTGCTGCTGTACCGGAATCTCATCTATGCGGAAATGAATCCCATCCCGCCGCGCGGGATTGAGGGTGCGCGTAAACTTGCCGCCATGCCGGATTTGCGGGATACCGGCCAGCCCGGGCCGGCTTCTTACGGATATCTGACGCTGATCCGGGACGCCAAAAACAAGGGGGCGCTGGAGCAATTGCCGGACCTTTTAATCCAGGCGCTCCTCGCCGGCCAGTTAAGCTCGACCATGACGCCCCAAGCCTGCGAGCTGGCGCAATTTTACCAGGGGCAGGGCGACGGACAAAGCGCCCTCGCGTTCTGGGCGCTGGCCTGGTGCATGGAGCGGGATCGCCAGCCGGCCCGGGCGCTGTCCGGCGAGATTACCGCAAACATCGCCAAAATCCTGGACCAGATGGGGCTGGATCAAAAAGCGCGCGCATGGGAAAAATGGGCGGCGCAGCCCTTGGCCGGCGGCGCCTTCCCGTTGTATGGAACTTACCGCTTCCCCCCGGAATGGACCAGGGCCGCGACCGCAAAATTCACCGACTTTGATCGGAGCGCTCCGCTGAAAAATTTTATGTATGCGCAAATGCTGTTCCGGGTTGGCCGGGTGCCGGAAGCGCTCAGCATCCGGGACCAGGCGTTAAACCTGTTGCCGGCGGAATCCATGCGCGCCTGGGTGGAACGCGACACGCGGCACTATGAAAGCTGGTTACAGGCTTTTCCGCGGGGAATCATCGAATAGCCGGCGACGCGCAGCGTCCCCGCGGCGCCAGCCGGGAATAAAAGAGCAGCGCGAAGTTGAAAAATGAAAATTAAAGCCGATGACTTCCCTCAAATCGTTCTGGAGTCCCCCGCGCACGAAACCATGCGCTTCGCCCGGGACGAGCTGCTGAAGTACGCCCGGGCCATGCTGGGGGAAACCCTGACATTCAGCGCGAAAACGACCTTGCGGCTGGGGGTGGATGCCGGCGATGCGGCGCTGGGCGAGGAAGGCTATCGCATCGTCATCGGGGCCGATGCCGTGCGCGTCAGCGGCGGTTCCCCTTTGGGAACGCTCTACGGCGTTTACGGCTTCCTTAAGGATTTTTGCGGCTGCCGCTTCGCGGCGCCCGGGCCCAACGGCGAATATGTTCCGCGATGGGATGCCCTTAATCTGCCGGATGCCAATGTCGTGAAGCAACCGCGGTTATGGTATCGCGGCATGCAGTTTACCGAGCGTTATCCCTGGGAATCCATGCTGGCCGCTTTCGACTGGATGGCCAAAAACGGTTTTAATTACATCATGTACCTGCCGCTGGCGTCGGATATGGTTGCAAGCTTGAGAACTACCGATCCGAACACCGGTGAAGTCCGCGATTATGGCGATACCGTCTATACCGATGAGCAGTTCCGCGAAAATTTGCTGCCGGCCATCCGCCGCCGCGGCCTCAAGCTGGACATGAATCATCACAACCTCCTGGGGGTCTGGCTGCCGCCGTGCAAATATTTCAAGGACCACCCGGATTGGTATCCCCTGATTGACGGCCGGCGGCGCGCCAATGCGCCGCAATTGGCCGTCTGCTCGAGCAACCCGGAGGCGGTGGGCGAAATCGTCAAAAACGTCAAAGCCTTCCTGCGCTGCAATCCGGATGTCAAAATCGTCGGCGTCATTCCCCAGGACGGTTGGGGTCCGGGGTGCCAATGCGCGGAATGCGCCAAGCTGGACCAGCCCGGCGATGCGCCGCCGTCCCGGAAAACGCATCGGTCCCCGGAGGGCGAGAATCGCCTGCTGTCCAACCGTTATGCACTGCTGCTGAATGCGATTGCCGCGGCGCTGGCCGGCGAATTTCCCGAGGTCAAGGTCGGCGGGGCATATTACGTTGATCTGCAATGGCCGCCGCGCCGGGTCAGGTTGCATGCCGGGATTTTGCCGATGGTCGCCCTTTACTGGCGCTGCGGTGCGCATTCCCTGGTGCGCGGCACGCCTTGCCGGATCAACGGATTTTTCCGCGACCTGATCGAACAATGGGCCGCGGCCAAACCGCGGAGCTTCATCCTATATGAGTATTATATGGGCATGAATTCCCAATCCGCCTTGCCATACCCCATGGCGCGGGTGATCATCGAGGAATGGCCGGAATTGATCGAACTCGGCGTGCAGGGCGCCACGCTGCAGACCAATCCGCTGAATTACCGGGTTTACGGGCTGAACTACCTGGCTTTCGCCGCCGCCGCGTGGGATGCGCCCGCCGGCTACGCAGCGGTGCTGGATTACTGGCTGCAAGGCATGTTCGGAACCGCCGCCCCCGCGCTCCGCCCGGTTTTCGAGGGACTGGACCGGGCTGCGCGCAAAATCGCCGCGGGCGCGGCGCACCCCAGTCTCCAATATGTGCCACCGGCGGAGGGGCATCTCCTGCCGAACGCCAGCAATATCGCATATTTTCTGGACAAGTTGACGCCGGCATTGCTCGACCAGTGTGTGGCGGATGCCGGCCGCCTGTGCGTCAATGACCGTGAAAAAGCGCAAGTCGCGGAATTTGCCGCGGCCGTGCAATACTGGAAAATGGCGGCGGATTATTTCCGCATGCGCCAGCGCGTCCTGGCGCCGGATTTTCCGGGGTTGACCGACGCGGAAATGCAGGAATTCCGGGAGAAATACCAGCGGGTGGAAGATCAGCGCCGGGCCATTGCCGCGACCGGCTGGTCGCGCCGGGCGGCGATCGTCAAGCCGCCGGAAAATATCAAGCGGCGCCGGGAAGGTTGATGATGGAGTTGTTTTCAGTCTAATAATGAAAGGTGGCAACATGCGGAAAATGATCATGGGCTTAAGTTTGTGCGCGATCGGGTTGCTGGCTGCCGCGGACGTGCAGACGCAACCGGAAATAATCGCCGTGCCGGCGGAGCGACCGCCGGAGATTGACGGGCGCCTGGATGACCCCTGCTGGAGCAATGTCGCGGCGGATAACATCAACCGCCTGGTAGGGACGGGCGGCCTGGCGGGCGTCGCCACCCTGCTGAAGTTGACGCATGACGCGGATTGGCTCTATCTCGGCTTAAGCTGTGCGGAAGAAAAAGGCAAACCCATCGCCGCCGAACGCCGCGGGCGCAATAACAATGGAACCACCCAGGATGACAGCGTGGAGATTTTCATTGACCAGGCGCCCGGGCGCGACAAGCACGATTACTTCCATTTCATGCTGGGCGCCGGCGGCGCGAAACGCGAGCAGCGGGTTGTCGGGACAACCCAGTTCCCGTCATGGTCGGTGAGCTGGCCGTCCGCGGTGAGCGTGGCGGACGGCGGCTGGCAGGTGGAAATCGCCATTCCCTTGCATATTTTCAGCGGCGATAAAATCGGGGACCTGGGGTTCAATGTTACCCGCAACCGCAGGCTGGATCCGCAATCTTATGCGATGCAGGCGATCTCCTGGGCGCCGCTGTCCGGGACCGGCCGGGGCGCCTATTACAGTCCCGGGTCGTTTGGCGTTTTGAAGGGATTAACCGGATTGCCGGTTAAGCGCCAGTGCGCGCCGTTGATCGAGCGCGCTTATGACACCACCTTGTTCAAGGAAGAGCAGGGCGCATATTCCTATTCTTTCCGCGTGGATTTGTCGAATCCCGGCGGACGCGCCGGGGAGTCCGCCGTGGTCGTCGAGGATCGGGAGCTGCTGAGCGGCGTGGCAGTCCGGCATGTCTTCCCGGTAGCCGTGCCGGCGGAAGGACCGACCAACTACACCTTTACCGTGCCGGCGCGAAATCCCGTGGAACGCATGGTCATGGCGGCGATTGCGGATGAGCAGGCGCGTGACGAAGCCTGGATCGAGGTGGCCGGCGTTGCTGCGCTGCAGAGCCTGACCGTGTATGCCGACCTAAATTATTATTCCGGCGAAAAGCGGGGCCGGCTGACGGTCGGAACGGTTTTTTCCGATGCCGGTTTCCAGGCCCGGGATTTACGCCTGGACCTCCGGATCACCCGCGCGGATGGAAGCTTGTTCCAGAGCGAAACATTTTCAAAAACACACGGCCAGGGCGTGGTGTATGAATACGATCCCAGCACTTGGGCGCCGGGAACATATAACGTTACCGTGTCGTTACAGGACAAAACCGGAAAGATTTGGGCGGCGCGGGAAACTTCGATCCGCGTGGAGCCGCCGCCGCCGGCCGGCATCACAGTCACCAAGGTTGACCAGCAGCGCATGTGCATGCTGTTGAACGGCCAGCCGTTCTTCCCGATCGGGTTCTGCAATAATGCCGGGTTCGGTATGATCAATGTGTTGGACGAAACGACCTGGCAACGCGCCCCGGAAGATTTTTCGAAGCGGTGCGTGGATGCCGGTTTTAACCTGCTGATCCATTGGAGCGGCGCGCGCCTGGGCAAACGCCGGTCGCGCGCCGGGGATCCCTGGACCACGGAGATGGCCAAGCAGTTGGAGGCGGATATTGACACAAATATCAAGGAATACGCCAACGCGCAAAAGGCGGGTCTTTTCATCATGCCCCAGGTGCTGGGGCATGTAAGCATCCCCCACAACAATCCCGCAATCATCCGCCGGGATTACGATCTGGTTATGGCGCAAATGCCCGGAATCATTGAAAGATACCGCAAGGTGCCTAACCTGGCGGCCATTCAGGGGCGGGATGAGGTCAGCCCGGAAGTGCTATACGAGGCCATTGCGCATGCGGCGATCATGCGTAAGATTGATCCGTATCATGTGATTTTCGCCACCTGCCGCGGCATCCTTCCCGAGAATTACGATGCCTATGACATTTTCGGGGTGCATGCGTATTGGGGGCCGGACACGAATCCCAACCGGCTGGCCTCCTGGATTCTGGGCGGCTATCAGAATGCCAAGTCCCGGCGCCGCCCGATTTTCGCCACGCCGCAGGGGCAGCGCCTGGAATACCGGCGTGAATTGTCGCCGGCCGAGCGGCGTTGCGGCATCTATGCGCCGCTTATTCAAGGCGCCAAGGGGGTGTTTTTCTTCGCGATTTCCGATTATGATACCTACCATCCGGTTACCTGGCGGGTGCTGTCATATACGGCGCGCGAAATCGGCCGGCTGGCGCCCATGTTGCTCGAAAATCCGCCGCCGCAAAACGTGACCTTCGCCCTGGCGGCGGACGGCGCCCCGCCCGCCCTGCCGCCATTGCCGCGGCCACGCTCCCTCTTCGATCCGTCGTCCGGCTCGCGGGCCGGCGCCCGGGGGCCCGGCGCGGAAAACATGCCGGTGGTGCAGGCGTTGATTCATGAACTGCCCGGCGTGGGGCAGGGCGAGTTGATCCTGGTTGCCAACACCGGGCCGGCGCCGCTGAAAATGCAATACGCCTTGTCGTCGCTGGGTAATGGCAGCCGGGTGGCGGGTTTCTTTACCAAGCGCGAGTATCCCGTCGCCGGCGGGTGTTTTACAGATGTTCTGGAACCATTCGGCGTGCGGGTTTACCGGACGGACGGCGGCGCGCGCGCCAGAGGCGCGCCGGTGGCGCTGGGGATGCAGGCGGTTGCCGGCCGTCTCAAACCGGCGGCAGACCGGCAATATTACACGCCCACCGACCGCACGGTGCAAATGGGCGGCTATGAGCAAAAAGAGGATGAATTCATCTGGAGCGCGGTGGAGGACAAGGAACAGATTTTACTCAATGCTGGAACCCCGCGGAAAAATTATCTGGAGAATTCCAGTTTTGAGGAATACACGTTAGCCGGGTTGCCCGACAACTGGATTCACAGCTACAGCATGCGGCATCTGGGGATCAATTTGTTCGGGCAGGAAACCAACCAAGTGTTCGAAGGCCGATACAGCATCCGCTTGCGGGCGGATGCGCCCAATCGTCCGGTTTTTTATCCGACGATATCCTTCCGGTATTGGACCGGCTGGAAGTATGACACGGATTACGTCTTCAGCGCCTATGTCAAGGCCAGCCGGCCGGACACTCCCGTGCGTCTGGCGGTGCTCCCCGATCCGCCGGACCGGAATTACGCCGAAACCGACGGGATCACGCATGATTTCAAAATTGGCACTGACTGGCAGCGGGTTGAGTGGACTTTCCGGATGCGGCCGGGCGAGCAACCCAAGTGGCCGCCCGCTGGCAAGATGCTCAAGCCCGGCATCCGGGTGGTTCCGGACAAAATCGAGCCGCCGGCGGACGTCTGGGTGGACGCCATGCAACTGGAGGCCGGCACGATTGCTACACCCTACGAGCGGGATGACTACCGGGCGCCGGCGGTGGACCCGAAATGGCTTTCGGACGAGGTGTTTGGGGAATTGTGATGCGGGAGGGCGGGATGAAGAGGAGGATGCGGGATACGGGATGCAGAATCGCGGCGTGTAACGCCGCTCCCACGGGAGTGTGAGGGTGTTTGAGTGTGTGGGTGTGTGGGTAGCGGGGGACGGAATAAAGGGGAGGATGCGGGATGCGGAGGGAGGGCGTGGGACATTATTTTTGATAAGCGTTAGATTTTCGTTACAGGCTTGTTTTGATAGCAGCCTATAAATATATCGCTTACGGATCGATTTCTTAATATTTCCGGTAATTCCGGCGGGGTGCTGTCAGCACCCAAGCCGGAATTGATGCCCCGCGTGTTGAATTCCGTTGCCCGAAGGGATTTGAAAAAGCAAGGCAAGTTTGGGGTGGATGCGTGGGCGCAGGTGGTGACGCGAATCTCAAGATTGCGTCACCGCCTGCAACCACGCCCGAAGGGGCGCGCCGCGCGCCAGACAACCCAAAATCGCCGCCGCCTTTTTCAAACGGAATTCACCACGCACGTCAATAAGCATCGGGACATCAAAGAATTTGTCTTACACCCATGCGGTGACACTGGCGAGCATTACAGTTGCGCCGCACGGGAATGAATGTTATTTTATAACTGGAAATGTCGTGGAGGCGGTCATCAAAACGCATCAGGGGCAAGACATGAAAAGAACTAATTGCTGTTTGAGAATCGTCTGCCTGGCGGCGGCGCTGGCATTGCGCGCCGGCGCGGCGGATCGTTACGTGGTCGAGCCGGGCACGCCCGGCGTCAACCCGGACGGCAATTACGAAACGTGGGGCACGGCCGCTACCAACATCCAGCATGCCGTCGCGCGCGCTGTGGCCGGCGAAACCGTCTGGATTACCAACGGCCATTACATCCTGACGAACGAAATCTACCTCAGCAAATCCCTGACCATTCGGGGCTGGAATGACGACCGCGCCGGCGTGATCATTGACGGCAATTATCCGTTCAACACCAACCGCTGCATTTATGTGCCCTACCAGAATACTACCCTGGCTTCCCTGACTGTCACCAACGGCTGTGTCAAGGGCACTCAATACGGCGGCGGCATCTACCTGAACCAGGGCGGCAATGTCATTGTCAGCAATTGCGTGGTCACCGGCAACCGGGCGGATTGGAATGGCGGCGGGATATATTTCAACACCTATGGCAACTATCTGGTCATCGACACCGTCATCAACGGCAATGCCGCCATAACGAACTCGACGGCCGCGAAGGGCGGCGGTTTGTATCTCAACCGGGGGGTCTGCACCTTCACCAATTGCCAGATCATCAATAATTCCGCTTCCAACGGGATTCCGCAAGGCGGCGGGGGCGGCGCCGGGTTTTATATCCTTTCTACGGGAACCGGGCTGTTCTGGAATTGCGTGGTGTCCAACAATACTGCGGCGGGCGAAGGCGGAGGCGGCCTGGGCGGCCGGAGCGAATTCGTCAATTGCGATTTCATCGGCAACTCCGCCGGCTACTACGGCGGTTTGTCGGCCGCCCGGGAGGTGCGTAACTGTATTTTTAGCAATAATCATGCGACGTTCCGCTGGGGCGGCGGATTGACCATGCGGTATGGCGGCAGCGGCATGGTTTCCAACTGCCAGTTCTACGGCAACAGTTGTTACATAAGCTATGGCGCCGGAATCTATGCCGGCTACCAGGCGGTTGAAATCGTGGATTGCGTCGTCCTGCGCAACACCAACGATTGCTCCGGCGGCGCCGCCACGGGCGGCGGCGCCGGGATTGCGCTGGAAAACGCCACCGGCATGGTGCGCAATTGCACGATTGCCGGCAACCGGGTCTTGGGCGACAACCTGGCCGGCGGCGGCGGGTTATATGTTTTCGGCAACAGCACGGTCACCGGCATCAATTGCCGGCTGGAGGGCAACCTCGCCTTGCGCGGCGGCGGCGCATACCTCACCAATACCGTCTTGCGCAACTGCCTGTTCGCCGGCAATACCGGGACCAA
>CAZYXU010000105.1:0-12806 GCA_964650945.1 uncultured Verrucomicrobiota bacterium
CCGTGACCCTGCGCGACGCCTGGACCAAAACCGCCGGCAAACCGGCCGGATAGCCGGGGCAAAAAAGATTCAGTGCTGCGGAGCCGCGGCGGCGGCGGGCGGCGGCGGGCGGATTCCGACGACAGCATCCGACGGCACGCTGGCATTATCCGTGCCGATGACGTGACGCAGCACATCCTCGGTGGTCAGGAAGCCCACCACTTCCGACTGGGCATTCGCCACCAAAACCAGCGGCTGGCGCGAACGGCGCAGGCGCGGCAGCACCTCCGTCAAAGGCGTGGTATCCCGCAGGAATTGCGGCGGGCGCATGAACCGGGTGATGTTCTCGCCATAGCGCCCGGCCGGCGCGGCCAGAACGTCAAATAAATTAGCGATGCCGATAAATACCCCGCGGGTCTGGTCAAACACCGGCAGGCGGGTAAAGTTGGAACTGCACGACAACTTCAAAAAATCCTCCGCCGTGGCATGGCTGTCGATAAAAACCATGCGCGCCCGCGGCCCCATCACCTGCGCGGCATTCTTGCCGGCCAGTTCCACCACGCGGTGAATCATGATGCGCTGCTTGGGCGTCAAATTGCCGTGTTCGGCGCTTTCCTTGGCCAGGATGTCAATTTCCTCGCGCGTCACCACCGGGCGCTGGCCGTCCGACCCCGCGGGCAAGCCGCGGAGCAGGAACATGGTGATCCATGTGAAAAAATCAGCCAGCGGCTTCAACAGCAGCGACATGGTCCACAGCAATCCGGCAAACGGCCGGCAGCGCTTGATCGGATTGCTCTGGAACCAGGCTTTGGGCAGATATTCGCAGCAAATCAACACGATCAAAGTCGTCAAGGCTTCCGACAGGACTTCGCCGCCCCGGCCGGGCAAACAATGCCCAAGGCGCGCGCCCATGACGGAAACCGCCACCATGCAGATGTTGACCCCCACCAGCGTGGTGCCCAGCAGGCGGTCCGGATTCGTCAGGAAGCGTTCGAGCAACTGCGCCTGGCGGTCGTTTTCCTCCTCCGCCAGGTGGCGCAATTTCAGGTGATTGATGGAGATCACCCCGGTTTCGATGCCGGCGAAGAAAGCCGCCCACAACAGGCACCCAAAAAACAATGATATTTCCAGGATTAACATGAGCAACCGTCAAGCTGACGCGAGTTTTTCCAGCAACAACATGGTGATACGGTGTTTTTTCATCTGGCGCACTGTCACCCGGCAGCCCTGGGCTTCAACCACTTCGCCGATTTTGGGGATGTGCTCCGCCCAAGCCGTCACCCAGCCGGCCAAACGATCGGCGCCCTCGGCATCCAACTCCAAGTCCAGCTCGTAATTGACGTCTTCCAGGCTGATATTGCCGTTGATCAGCCAGCAATCCTGGCCCATGGGTTGGATGCCCATGTTGGGGCCGCCGAATTCATTCTCCACCGATTCGACGATTTCATCCAGGATGTCGCCGCGCGTGATCATGCCCGCTGTGCCGCCGTATTCGTCAATCACGATGGCAATCCGCCGGCGCTGCTGCTGGAAACTGGTGAGCAGCGTATCCAGCGGCGCGGTATCCGGCACGTAAAAGTGCGGGATGGTGGCGGCCTGCAAATCGTGCTGCGGATCGAGCAAAAAACGCGGGACGTCCAAAAAGCCGACAATATTATCAAGACTGTCCTGAAACACCGGCAGAAATCGGAAATGCGCCTGGCGGGCGGTTTTTTCCTGCGCGGCAACATCGTCATTCAAGTTCACGCCGATCAAATCCACGCGCGGCGTCATGACGTCCTTGGCCTGGATGTTTTCCAGGCGGATGATCCCGTCCACCATCTGGCGTTCCTCGGTATTCAACGCGCCGTCTTCATGGCCGACATCCACCGCTGTCAACAACTCGTCGCCGGTCAGCGCCGGCCGATGCGGTTTGAAATGCGACTCCAGCCGGCTGGTAATCCACTCGATCAACAGGCGCAGGGGCGTCATCAGCCAGATGGTGATGTTCAACGGCCGGCGGTAGGCCACCGCCAGTTTCTCCGGAAATCGCACCGCCAGGCGCTTGGGACTGATCTCGCCGAATACGATCAGCAGGATGGTCATGGCCGGAATGGAAATCGCCGCGCCTCGGCCGGGCCAGAGCATTTCCACCACCCCGTAGCCAACGGCGGCGCTGACCATGTTGACCAGGGTGTTGCCGATCAGGACGCTGGAGAGCAACTGGGTGGGCGCGCCTAACAGCGCCTCAATCTCGCGGGCCGCTCGGGGATGAGTGCGGCGGATGTGGTGAATGCGGATGGGGTTGAGCGAAAACAGCGCCGTTTCCGCGCTGGAAAAAAACGCGGACATCGCCAGCAAAACCACCAGCAGGCCCAGGCCCAGAAACGCCAGAATCATGGACGGCCAACCCCCCGGCCCTGCCGCGCCGGCCCGCCGCCGCCGAAAGTGGACTGAATGCACCAAAAGTCATCGGAAAGCTCGCGGCTTACCGCATAGGCGTAGGGGATTTCACCATAGCCGGCGCGCCCCCATTCCACCCCCCAGGAATTACGGAAAATCAGGCTTGCGCCGCGGTCATGATACCCCACGGCCAGCACCGCATGCCCGCCCAGCATCCGCTCGTTGCGGCGCGGCAATCGAATCCGGCCGGTGCGCGCCGTCTCCGCCGTCATCACATGCTCATACACCGCAAAACCAAAGACAAATGGCAACCCCGCCGCCAGGCAGGCTTTCATTTCCTGAAGGCTGGCCAAACGCTGATAAGACTTTACACGGCAGCCCCGCGCTGCCTGAAAACATGCCGGCGGCGGCCGTTCCGCAAACCGTTCCGGCACATACGGCCACAAATCCTCATTGCAAACCCCGGTTTTACGCAACGACTTCAATCCGGTGCGCAACATGGCCCCGGAATCCTCGTTGATGGTGCCCATCAGCGCGCGGGTATTGTAATAAACGAACAGCCGGCTTAAATCACGATACGGCAAAGACTTGCCTTTAACTCCACCAAGCCGGTCCAGATCGCGCAATTGCAGGAATTCCAACCCGCCCACCAGAGCCTGGGCCGTGCATGAACCCAACGCGCCCTGGTTTTCCACCGCCGAACACCCGGCCCGCAAGTCAACGGCCGCCGGCGCCCGGCGCGGTACGCGAAAAACAGAGGAAAACGGCACATCGCGCACATCGGGCACATCCGGCACCCAGCCTAACGCATATTTGGTCTTCATGGACTTTTTCAGCGCTTTTAAAGCAAGCATCATTTTGTTCTTAACAAAACCATGGCAATATTTCAAACTTTTTCTCTTGGCTGCCATAAAAAATAATTGCCAAACATCCGGCGTTTGGTTAATATGCAAAACAGTTGGAGGTTGTTGTCTGGATTTATTAAGGAATGTTCATGCGTAAAATATTATCGGCGGCGGCAGCGTGCATGATTTTGGCGGGCAGTTTAAATACCGCCGGGGCGGTTAACACCGATCGCGGGGGCGTGATGGGCTTCATCGCCGGATGCTGTTTCGGCATCCGCGCCGGGGCGGCCTACAATGACGGCAAGGAAATCCACTGGCGCGAATGGATAGGTTTGATCATACCGATTGTGCCGATGCTTTGGAACGGGTTTGATGGCGCCAACGGCATGACTACCCAGGATTACATGGAAAAATACGGCACGACTTTCTATTAAAACAGCCAGCGGTTATGTTGCAACCAAACAAGGAGGAGCGGATGAAAAAAATATTGGCGGGGGCGGTGTTGGCGATGTTGCTGGCGGCGGGCACAGTGCAAACGACGCAGGCCATTAATCCCAATCGCGGCGGCCTGATGGGCTTCATCGCCGGGTGCTGTTTCGGCATCCGCAGCGGCGCGGCCTACAATGACGGTAAGGAAGTCCACTGGCGCGAATGGGTGACGCTCATTCCCATCGCGAACATCGTGTTCGCGATCTGGAACGGCATTGACGGCGCGAACGGCATGACCACCGCCGACTACACCGGCAAATACGGCGCGGCGTTTTATTGATCCGCCCGCCGCTTTGTTTCTTTAAAGGATTCCGGGCATAAACCCGGAATCCTTTTTTGTTGCGAATGCGTATGCCCGCCTTATTCACCATGACCGCCCGCGGATCTTTATGCCTGGCCGCCGGCCTGCTGGCGCTGGCCGCCTGCGCCGGCGAGCCGACGCTGGCGGAAAAGATTTGCGGCAGTTACACCAACATCCTGACCGTGTCCTGCATGGTCCGCAAGACCACCGAAGTGCAGGACCAGACGGCGCAGATGCTCAGCCGCGTTTATTACCAGCGTCCGGACCGCCTGCACGTGGAAAACGTCGCGCCTTTGCAGCGCCGCATCCTGTCCGACGGCGCGCGCTTTTACCTGTCGCAAGCCGGCTGGCGCAAAGGCTATTCCGTGCCGCTCGCTCAATTGGCCGGCGAATGGCAAATCATGCAGCAATCCATCCCTGGCACGGCCATGGAACACCTCCTGCGTCTGCAGGGAACTCCCGAGGAAATCCTGGACGGCCAACCGGAACTGCCGGTACGCCGGGGATATCAAAAGGATAAGCTTTATGTCGTGCTCGCCGCCGATGCGCAAAACCGCCTCGCCCGCCTTGAATTTTTCAAAAACCGCGATCTGACCGAGCGCACCGCGGTGTATCAATTCGACAATTTTCTACATGTCACCAATGACTGCTGGCTGGCGGCGCGGCAGCGAGCCGAGGTGCAGATACAGGGCGACACGCTCCACGAAACCCGGCGTTTCGATAACCTGCAAGTCAATCAACCCCTGGCCGCCGGCTTGTTCGACCCTAAAACTTTTTTCAAGGACATTGAATTTGTCGCCGATTTTTCCGAACTGGATGAATGACCTTTTACCGATCAGCGCTGATCTGCCTGCTGTGTGCCGGCGCCGCCGCGGCCAATCCGGCCCTGATGCGCGGCCTGTATGCCGACCGCCAGTGGGCCGCCTGCCGGACCGAGGCCCGGCGCGTCCTGCTGGCCGCGCCGGAAAATTATGAGGCCCGCCTTTTCCTCGGCCTCGCCCAAGCCCGCCTGGAATCGGCGGACGCCCTGCCGGTCCTGCGCTCCCTGGCCGCCGACCCGGCCGCCCCCCCGGCGTTGCGCTGGCCGGCGCGCTACGAAGAAGCCCTGCTGTTATGGCGGCAGGGCGACGGCGAAGGAGCCGCCGCGGCCTTGCGCGAGGTTTTTCTGCACACCGCCGATCGTGATTTGTTTTTGAAGTCCGGATGCGCACTGATGCTGGCCTGGCGCGCGCCGCCCGTGCCCGGGAGCGACCTGGACAACCTTGCCGCGCAATTGCAAACCGCGGCGCCGCAATGGACGCCCGCCTTGATCCAAACCGTCCGCCGCGAAATGGCGGACCCGCCGCGGGCCGGCTTTCAGCCCGGCCGATATTGCATCGCCTTTTACCGCGCGCAAATCCGCCCGGCCATCGGCGACCGTTGCGTGCTTTATCCATCCTGCTCGGAATATTCCAGGCAGGCGTTCAAGGCGCACGGTTTTTTCATGGGCATCGCCATGACCACCGACCGGTTTATCCGGGAGCCGGGCGTGGTCGCCGCCGCCGCCCATCCGGTTGCCTGCAACAGGCGCATGCATTTTGCCGATCCGCTGGCCGATCATGACTGGTGGTTCGCAGCGCCGGAAAATGCTGACCAGGAAAGCGAGTAATTATGCCCGCCGGGAAAAAATATCTGTTGATTGGCATCGCGGCCATCCTCCTGCCGGCGCTGGCGGCAGCGGCCGGCGACCAAACCCTGCGCCTGGCGTGTGAATTGGCGGACGAAGGCGACCATGCCGCCGCTGCGGTGGAATTCCGCCGGCTGGCGCTGGCCGCCGAAAACCCCGCGGGCCGCGGCGGCTTCGCCTGGGCGGCGGCCCATGAATACGGCCGCGCCGGCGCCTGGCCCGCCACGGATAAAATGCTGAACTTCGCGGAAAACGCCGATCCGGGACTGGAGTTGCCGGCGCTGCTCCTGCGCGGGGAAAGCGCCGCCGCCCAAAATAATCCGGCGGAAGCGGATTTTTACTTCCAGGCTGCGCGGGATAACCCCGCCGCGCCGGACGATCTACGGCGCTATGCCGCCCGGCATTCCGCGGCGCTGCTGGCCGGCATGCGGCAGCTCGAGGCCGCGCAATCCGTGCTGGCGGATGCGCCGGGCGAAAATTCCGCCGGCCAACGCGCGCTGGCGGAATACGCCGGCAGCCGCGATAAAAAACCGCTCTGGGGCGGAATCCTGGGCGTCATTCCCGGACTGGGCTACGCGTATGCCGGCGAATACGCCAACGCTGCACGCTCGCTGATCCTCAACAGCCTGTTCATCTTCGGCATGGTCAATACGGCCGACCATGACGAATGGGGCGCCTTTGCCGTCATCACCTTTTTCGAATTTACCTGGTATTCCGGCAGCATTTACGGCGGCTTGGACGCCGTCCACCGGCACAACCGGCAGCGCCTGGAAGACTGCCAGGAGCAAATCATCGGCGGCGCTGCCTGCAAGCCCGATTGGCAAAGCCTGCCGTTGTTAAGTTTACAATTTGAATTTTGATGAGCCCTGCTCATGCATACGCGATCAATCATCATCGCCGCCATAACGTCAGCCACCTTGATATGCGCCGGACTGGCCGTCCGGATTTTTTATCAAGCGCGCGCGGCGGAAGCCGTCCGGCCGGCCCGCGTGCCCATCCTCATGTACCATGACCTCAGCGCCGCGGACGACCCCGCCACCGCCGCGGACGTCTGGACTGTCCAAGCCGTCAACTTTGAAAAACACCTCCAATCCCTCAAAGACCAGGGCTATGCCAGCGTGTTGCCGGCGGATTTGGCCGCCGCGGCGCGCGGCCGGAAAAGCTTGCCCCCCAAGCCGGTGGTAATCACTTTCGACGATGGATTTCTCAGCGCGCTGGCCATCGCCGAACCGCTCCTGCGGCAATACGGATTCCAGGCCATGGTTTATCTCATCACCGCCAAAATCGCCGACACCCCGGAACAGCGCCAAAAATACCGCGGCGCGCCTTGCCTGACCTGGCCGGAGGTCCGCGCGGCCATGCAGCGCGGCATTTTGAGCTTCGGCGTCCATTCCCATACGCACCCGCAACATCCGCCGAATGTGGCGGCCGAAATGACCGTCAGCCGGGATTGGTTCCGCGCCCGCACCGGGGTCCGGCCGGAATCGTTCTGCTACCCGCACGGACAATATAACGCCGACCTGATTCACGCCGTGCGCGCGGCCGGCTACACCACCGCCATGATCTGCGAGGATGAAGTGGCCGTGATTGACCGCCATACCGACCTGTGGGCGCTGCCGCGCGTTTCGGTTTTCGGCGGCGCGCAGCATTTTGTCGTGGATGCGCTGCCGCGCTCACAGACCGGCCCTAATTGCGTAGGCGGGCTGGTGCGCAACCTTGGCCGGCCGGTCCGGGTGGCGCCGCGCCTGCTGGGCACGGGCATGCCCGCCGGACAGGCCTGGCGCCCGGAAACCCGGCTGGGCCCCGAACCGCAGGACTGGCGCTGGCCGGTCGCGCCCGGCGCCGATTTGCGGAAAATGCGCTTGGAAATCTGGGACCGCAATCGTATCCTGCTGCTGTATGCAACGCCGTAAAGGACAAATTACGCCCTTGAATTCCAACACCATCGCCTCCCCGCCGCTTGCCCAGCGCCGCCATTGGCAGCGCTGGCTGTTGGCCGGCATCGTTTTATGCGCCATCTTCCTGCGCTACGGCGGGTTCGACCGGCCGGTGGAGATGCATCCCGACCAGCCCCGCATCCTGAGCTGGATGGAGCGCACGGCCGGAGATGGCTATCTGAAAAACACCGTCTATCCCGGCGGTTTTTTCACCATGTTCAACCAACTCCGGCGCGTTGTCGCCCCGATCCTGTATTTGGAGCAGCAATGGCGTTATGAATTGGGTGAAATTGACCGGGTAAAACTGCCGCGCAACATCGAGTTCGCCCTCGGCCGCCATTTCAACGCATGGCTGGCCGGACTGACCTGCGCGCTGGTTTACTTGCTGGCGGCCGCCGTCTCCGACTCCAAATGGGCCGCCCTCTATGCCGCCTTGCTTTTTTGTTTCATGCCGGAACACATTATCCACGCCCACTATGTCCAGACAGATATCGCCATGGTTTTCACCTTGACCCTGGCCTTGTGGTTGTGGGCGCGTTTTGCGCAACGCCGCGCGGTTTGGCTTTTTGCCGCCGCCGCCCTGGCCTCCGGTTTCGCCGCCGGCACTAAATACACGCTGCTCTGCCTGGCGCCATTGGGTTGGATTTTCAGTTTTTACCATCCGGCAATCTCCGCTGCCGGCGCGCCGCCGGCAACGCCGCGGTTAAAAAAATGGCGGCGGATCGGATTATTGCTGTGCGCTGCCACCGTTTTATTCGGCATCGGCTTCGCCCTGGCCACCCCGGCGGTCTGGGACTGGAGTTCTTTCCGCGAAGGCCTGCGTTATCAAAGCATGCGGGTTTACGGCGAGGGGGCAACGCTCCTGAACCAGGCGCGCGGCGAACCTTTCATCCAGTTGCGGAGTCATTGGTTGCAATTATGCCGCGCCGCCGCACCTTTGGGCTGGGGCGCCTTGCTGGCCGCCGCGCTGGGGTTGGCGATCGCCGGCACACCCGCCTATCGTAAATTCTGGCCGGCGATCATCGGCTTCCCGTTGTGCTACCTCTATTATTACCTGTTCCGGGCGCCCTGGGTGCGCGGCCAGGAATTTTTGAACTTGCTGCCGGTATGGGTGGTGCTGGCCGGATTGGCCCCGCGGTATTTATGGCGACATTGGCAATATCCCGCCGCCCGCCGCCTGGCCCGGCTGGCCGCCATCGCCCTGGTTTTCGCAACCGCGCTCCCGGTGGTCCTTTTGGGTCTGCGGGCAACTTCGTCCTTCAAATGGACCGACACCCGGCATTTAGCCAACCGCTGGCTGCAGCGCCACATGCCGCGCGACTGCGCCCTGGGCTTAGAGCGTTATACCGACCCCGCGCATCTGGATGTCGGCCGAGCCACCGCTTTCATTCACAAAATTGAAACCGCCGGGGCCGGCGTGTTCGACCGCGGGAAATATGACGCCATCCTGCGCAATCCCTCTTCCGACGGGCGCGGCATCCGCCACCCCCTGACCGGGCGCCGCTATCCGAAATACCAGGCGGCGTTCGAGGCCTTCACCAACCGGGCCGCGCGGCTTTGCGCCTGGGGCCTGCTGCCGCAGGATGCTTTTTCATCGCCCTTCTCCTCGCCCGACCTGGAACTATGGGTCCCGGCGCCGCCGGACGCCCCGGCGCTGGCATTGCAACTGCCGCTCGCCCAGCCCGGCTATATCAGCCGGCGCGGCCGGGAAACGTTTTTCCGCGCCGGCCACGAACTGGGCAGCGCGGATTTGCTGCTGGTTGACAAATATCCGCGCCAATGCGCCTTCGGCGGGCCGGACGATTTGCCGCAGACGGTCTTCGCGCTGTTCAATACGCTGGAGCGGCCGACGGAATTCAGATTGCACGGCTTCGGGCGCCGCACCCGGCGCCGGCTGGCGCCTTACTCCGCCGCGGTTGTGCCGCTGCAGCGCCCCTGCTGGCGGCCGCGCCCTGGCTGTTTCGAACTGCTCACGGCCGCCACCAGCCCGGAACCCCATATCGAATACGTCCCCTGCCTGTTGCGGACGGCTTACGATGCTCCAGAGGCCGCCGCCATCCTGCGCCAAACTGGCCATGGCCGCCAAGCCCTCGAACTGCTGAAGCAAATCCCGGCCCCGACGGAAACCGGCGCCATCCTGATTTATACCCTGGCCGTCGCCAATGGCGAATGGGACTTGGCCGATCGATGGGCGGAACGCGCCAATGAACTCCGCGCGCGCCTGCAACAGGCGCTGACCATGCCGCCGCAGGCGATCAGCGTCAACCGGATCAACGGCGATCATTATAACCTATGCGCCCGCATCCGCCTCTCGCCGCCCGAAACCTGCGCCAGACTGCAACTCGAGCCCGACCAGGCCGGCCCCCCGGAAAATCTGCCCGGCCTGCCGCCCGGGAGCACCCTGGATTTATCAACCCGGCTGGCGCAAGGTGTCTACTCCATCTCGATGAAATTGCGCGCGCAACCACTCGCCGGCGGCGAGACTGCGGCGTCCGGTAGTTTCGCCGTTTACGACTTCCGGGGGCGGACAATCGCACAAGGCCCATGGCAATCGGCGCCGGACGATTATTTCCCGCTGGAATTCACCCTGACGGCCGGCCGCGAATCCGCCGCCTGGCTGCATTTCACTTCCACAACTCCCGCCCTGCTGGAATACCGGGACCTTGAAATCCGGTGGAATATTCATGACCAAATCCGCGCGTTCTACAACGAATTGACCGCCGCCCGCGCCGCCCACCAACTCCACGCCGGTCTGCCCGCCCAGGCCCTCGCGGTATTATCCGAGGCCGCGCCGCCGTGTTGGAACGATTTGGAATTCAAACGCCTCGAATTGGCGGCGCTCCAAGCCGGCCCGGCCGCGCCGGAACGCCTCGCTCAGGCTGCGCGCCAAATTTTGCATACCGCCCCGGATTATTACCCGGCTTTAAACGTCATCCAGCCGGAAGCCGCCGCGCGGCTACCGGCCAACCTGCCCAACCCCGTCCTCTACCCGCCGTTTCTGGCGCTGGTCGGCGCGCGCGCGGACCAGGCGGAGGGCGGCGCCATTGAATTGATTTTTGAGGCCCTGGACGATGATGTGCCCTCCCTGGCCGCCGTGTCACATCAACGCCGGGGACGGCGCGGCTGGCGCCAAGACGCCTGCCTGCCCATCGGGCCGGAGCACCGCCGCCTTACCCGCGGCGAACGCGTGGCCGTCCGCTTCGAGCCGGGGAAAAACCTGGACGCCGGCCGGCCGCCGGCCGGCCTCGGCCTTTCAATCCAAGCCAATGTGCGCTGGTCGCCGGGCACCCTCCCGCCGGCCGGCCGGTCTGAACCGATAATTGCCATCAACGAACTGATTCAACACTGAATCCGTGACACATAAACTCCAGCCTGCTCATGACTTACCGCCTGCCATTCACTGAACGCAAGACGCCCTGGCGCGGCTGCCTGGACCTGGCCACCGGCTGCTATCCCGCCTTCCTGTTCGGCGGCCCGCTCGGCCGCCAAATGCTGCCGGTGTTCCACTTCCATGACGTCACTCCTGATTACCTGGAACCTTATGTGCAATATCTGGTCGAAAACAACTACCGCACCGTGGTTTCCAGCGACATCCAGCGGCTGGTGCGGGACGGCATCCATCCCGGCCCGCGTTCGGTGGCATTGTGTTTTGACGACGCCTGGGCCAGTATTTGGACCGTCGTCTTTCCCATGCTGCGCCGTTATAACCTGACCGCCATCACTTACGCCATCCCCGCGCGCGTACCGGATGCCGCCGCTCCGCGCCCGCTTCCGCCGGACCCGCCGGCGCCCGCCGGCGGCCCTGCGCATGCCACCTGGCCGGAATTACAGGCGATGAGCTCTGCCGGAGTGATTGACGTCCAAGCCCACACCCTGACGCATGCCATGATTTTTTGCGATGCCCGGCCCGCCGGTTTTGTAACGCCGGAATACCAACCCCCGCCGCTGGCCGCGCCCCTCTTGAACGACGGCGGCCCGCCGCAATTTTTATCCGCCGCGGATTTGGGCGCCCCGGTCTATCCGGTCCGGTCGCGCTGTGCCGATGCCCGCCGTTTTTATCCTGACCCCGCCGGCGTGGCCGCCTGCCGGGCGCATGTTGCCCAAGCCGGCGGCCCGGCTTGCTTTGACCGGCCTGGCTGGGAAAAACCCTTGCGCGCAATCATGCGCCGGGCCGGCGGCCGCTGGGAAACCGCGCAGGAGGCCGAGGGCGCCATTGCCCACGAGGTGGCCGCCGCCCGGGAGATTTTGAATGCGCGCCTGGGCGCCGGCGCCGTGGGCCACCTGTGTTTTCCCTGGGCCGTGGCCGGGCTGGCGGCCGAGGAGGCCGCCCGCCGCGCCGGCTACCAGACGGCCTTCGCCGACAGCCTCGGCGGCAAGCGTGTCGTGCGCGCCGGCGACAATCCATTCCGGCTGATGCGGCTCAAACACCAGTATATTTTCGCGCTGCCCGGCCGGACGCGCCGGAATATTTTCCAACTGCGCCGGAAACAGCCTTAATTGCAGACTTCCTGAGGCGTCCTTGAAATTAAGCGTGTTACCGCGCGTTAGCCGGAAAATGACTTGGCGCTTTTTTGATGGAGTCGGGACGCCCCGTATACGATCTGTCTCATCCTATAAAGAGCAGCTGAAACCACGAAGAACATGAAGGACACGAAGCAAGTTTCTTGTAGGGAAGCAGATAGATGTTCGACTCGCCGTGCATGCGTCTTCACCCTATGGGTGCGGGATGCCGTATCAAAAAACAAGGCTGGTCATTCTGTTTCCCTCACATTTTCCCCGTCCTTCGTGTATCTTCGCGCTCTTCGTGGTGAATGAACTGCCGTTTTCAGGCTCATTGCTTCTGCCACCGCACGAATTCACAGTCCGGAATATCCCCGGATGGATCAAAAGGCGATGCTATGGCGCCTTCCTCGAACCGGGCGGCGTCGGACCAGACTGTTCCAGCTCCGGAAACAATTATTGCTTGATCCCATATGGGGATTGGCAACAATCCCCATATGCTCAAGCAAGCTTGACCGATCCGTCCAGCGGATACCGCCAGCCAACGCCCGCGCCAGTGGATCAGGCCGGCAATTCAACTCCGCCGCCAGCGCTTCAATGCGGGCGCGGGTTTTTGGATTGTAACCCCGCCGGCCGCTGAGAATCTGCGCCACAGAGCAATACGACAAGCCCGCGCGCCTGGCGACTTCCTTCAACCCGGCCGACCG
>CAZYXU010000106.1:0-12696 GCA_964650945.1 uncultured Verrucomicrobiota bacterium
ACCCGCCCGAGATAATGCCAGTGATACAGCGCGGCAAACGGCAGGATCGCGGCGATCATGTAAGCCAGGCTGAGCGCGAGGTTCAATGTGCCGCCGAATCCCGACAGGATCACCACCGGATTCCGTTGCCGTAAATTGAGGAAGATGGCGCCCAGACCGGTGGCCAGCGCGCAAAAGGCCGCCGACATGGCCACGGACAGCATAACCGCCACCCCGCGCACGCCCGGCGCCACATCCAGCAATACGCTGGAAAGCAGCAGCAATCCGGCGCTGACCGCCAGCAAGCCCGCCCAGGCGGCCGCGAACTTGATCAGCAACACCCGCCCCATGCTCACCGGCGACAGCCCCAAAATCCAGCAGCCATGCCCTTCCAGGCTCATTTGCGGATAGACAAACCGGGAGCAAAACGAACACATGATCGCCGCCAGGCTGAAGATGTTCAGGAAGGCGATCAGGTTGCGCCAGACCGGATCGAGCAGATGGTAATTCAGATTGCGCAAATTAAGGAAATAAACCGCCAGCAAACAGAAAAACACCGCCCCTTGCGTCCATTGCACCGGATCGCGCATCAACTGCCGCCAGTCTTTCAGCACCAGCGCCCGGTAGTCCTGCCGCAGAAAAAACAGCAGGTTTTCACCCCAGGCGATCCTGGCGGACACCCGGCCGGGCCGGCGCCGGCGGGGCGTCAAAGTGCGCTGCCAGGCGGAATAAAACCACGCCTGCCCCAGGCGCTCCACCAACAGCCCGGCCAGCAACAGGTTGGAGAGCAACACGGCCGAAAACCCGGCGCCGCGCGGCCAATCGCCATGACTGAAAGCCAAAATACCTTCCGCCACCCAATGGCTGGGCCAGAGCGGGAAGGACGCCAGGCGCAGCCCCGGGATCAGCCGCGCCAGCATGAAGACTGCGTCATCCGTGCGTTCCGGCGCCGCCGCCATGGCGGACTGCCACCACCACCAGCCGGCGGCCGCCGCCAGTGCCAACCCCAGCCATCCCGGGTGCAGGCGCGGCAGCCAGCGCACCGCCGCCAATGTCAGCAATGTGCCGACGCCGCAACACAGCAGCACGAACGGCGCCGATAACAATCCCGTCCATAACACAAACACCAAAGGCAGTTTTTCATGCATGACAAACGCGCCGACAAACGGCACGATCATGAAGAAAAACGCCCAGGCCGAGATCAGGGTGATTTCCAGCCACTGGTGCAGGATGCGCCGGCCATGCGGCACCGGGGATAAGATCAGGAACGGCGTCTCCGCCGACCGGAAGATCACCGCGAAGGCGGTGATCAGGCTGGAGACCAGCAGCATGATTGCCAGGCTGAAAAAAAACAGCGAAAACAGCCGCTGGATCAGCAAGGCGCCCACGCCGCCCAGGGCTGAGATGAAGCGGAAACCGTCGAGGAACAGCCGCCACAAGCCGGCCAACAGGCCCAACGCGAAACAGGCGATGAACGCCTGCTTGAACCGCGACTGCCGCCGGCCCGCGCGCAGGGCGTTGGCCAGCGCCGAAAAATCCTTGCGTAATAAAATTAAGAGCGTTGGCATGTTGCTATGTTTATATCACACCGTGTATGTGGCGCACAATTCTATGGTCCCGGCGGGACAAGCCCGCCGGGGACCGGAATCCATCCCCCTGCCGGCCTGCCCGCCGGGTGGTCCGAATCCTCCTGCCGGCCTGCCCGCCGGGTCCGAATCCTCCTGCCGGCCTGCCCGCCGGGCCCGAATCCACCTGCCGGCCTGCCCGCCGGGCCCGAATCCTCCTGCCGGCTTGCCCGGCAGGAGATCACGACTTGCCGGCGATACGCCGGATGACGTCCAAGTCATACTCGCTAAAAGTCCCCGCGTAATACCCATTCTGCCAAACCCGACACCCCGCCGCGCGCGCCAACTTGTTCTGAAACCACAATGCAATCTCCTCCGGTGACCGCGCGATATCGCCCCGCAACGCCATGTGGATATGGTCCGGCATAACGGACAGCGCAGCGATGCGGCATCCGGCACCGTCTGCCGCGGCAAAAGCGGCGTCGCGCAGTTGCGCAAGTTTGCCGGGGTTGGTGATCCTGTACCGGTCGGCAACGACCAGGACGATGTGCAGGTTGTACCAGTAGCGGCCGCTGTCGGATTGGGATGGTCGGGCAAGGTCAACCTCCGGACACACCACCGTGAACTGGCGCATGATCGCTTCGAAGCGCGGATCGGCAAATCCTTCCTTGCCGACTTGTTTACGGATGTAGTTTTCAACAGCCGGCGTGGTGTTTTCGCCAAGGCCGCGGAAGGCCACCTTCCGACTGAACTTCACGGCCACGCCGGCCTTGCGCAACGCATGCTGCAGGCGGCCCTTGGCACGCATGCAAAAGAACACGGGACTGACCGGCGGGGTAACGCTGAAGAGCAGTTGAATCTTGTCGGCGGTGGCATGGGCTTCGAGCAAGCGCAGGCCGTCGGGTTCCCATGCGGAAGCGCCGTCGCGCGCGGCGGCGGCGCTGTCCGGGGGCAGCAAGCTTCCCGCGGCCGGCCAACCGGTCCAATCGTAGCGGAGCGCGAAAGAGGAACGGAGATTATGGGCCGAATAAAGGGGTGGCGGGGCCATTCGTGACCTGCCGGTTTCCCGCTCCTGCCGGGCAAGCCGGCAGGGAGCGTCAGGCGGCCTGGTCATCATTTTGTCCCGATCCTGCCGGGCAAGCCGGCAGGGAGCGTCAGGCGGCCTGGTCATCATTTTGCAATTTCCATCCTGATCGAATGCGGCGCCAGCATCATGGATTGATTACTTCCACCCACGGCAGACCGCGGAGATTCAGTTGCTCCATGAACGGGTCGGGATCGAACTGCTCGACGTTGAACACGCCCTGCCCGCGCCAGACGCCGGTGAGCATCAGCATCCCGCCGATCACGGCCGGCACGCCGGTGGTGTAGGAAATGGCCTGGGACTTGACCTCGCGGTAGCAGGCGGCGTGGTCGCAGATATTGTAAATGTAAACCTTTTTGGGCCGGCCGTCCTTGACGCCCTCGAGCATGCAGCCGATATTGGTCTTGCCATGGTAATTTTCTGCCAGCGATGACGGCTCCGGCAGGACCGCCTTCAGAAATTTCAGCGGCACAATCTGCTTGCCCTCATATTCCACCGGGTCGATCCGGGTCAGGCCGACATTCTGCAACACGCGCAGATGGGTCAGGTATTCCTGCCCGAACGTCATCCAGAACCGGATACGTTTCAGCCCGGGCAGATGTTTCACCAGCGACTCCAATTCCTCATGGTGCAGCAGGTACATTTTCCGCGGGCCGATCCCGGGAAAATCGAAGGTCCGGCTGACCGACAGCGGATCGATTTCATGCCATTGGCCGTTTTCCCAGAATTTGCCGCGCTGGGAAATTTCGCGTATGTTGATTTCGGAGTTGAAGTTGGTGGCAAAGGCGCGGCCATGTTCGCCGGCATTGCAATCCATGATGTCCACGTAATGGATTTCATCGAAGTGATGCTTCAAGGCATAGGCGCAAAAGACATTGGTCACGCCGGGATCGAAGCCGCATCCCAGCAGCGCCATGATGCCGCGCTCCCGGAACCGCGCGTGGTAATCCCACTGCCATTTATAGCAGAAGCGGGCCTCGTCCGGCGGCTCGTAGTTGGCGGTATCCAGGTAATCCACGCCCGCGGCCAGGCATGCATCCATGATGGCCAGGTCCTGGTAAGGCAGGGCCAGGTTCATGACCAGCCGCGGATGGTGGGTTTGGATCAGCGCGGCCACTTCCGCCGCGTTGTCGGCATCCACCTGGGCGATATCGACCGGGCGCGGCAACTGGCCGCGGATACGTTCGCACTTGGCCAGCGTGCGGCTGGCAAGGCAGATTTCCGCAAAAACTTCCGGCATCTGGGCGCACTTGTGCGCCACCACCCCGCCCACTCCGCCGGCGCCGATGATTAACACCTTGTTCATCCTGCTCCTTTTTTATTCCCTGAAATCGATCATGGCCTTGATCACGCCGCCGCGATAGCCGGCCACCAGCTCAAACGCTTCCGCCGCCCGCGCCAGCGGGAAGCGGTGCGTCACCATGAAATCCACGTCCAGCAATCCGCCGGCCATCAGGGCCAGGGTGGCCGCCGTACAGCCGCATTGCCGCCGGACGTTCAGCACGCGCACTTCGGCCCGGCGCGCCCGGTCAATCGTCAACGCGATCTGATCCACCTCCGGAATGCCGATCAGCATCAGGCGGCCGCCGGGGCAAATCATTTCCAGCGCCTGATCGACCGCCGACTGCTGGCCGCAGCATTCAAACACGGCATCCAGCCCGCCCGGAACCCGGGTCTTGATTTTATCCGCAAGCGCGTCTTCCGGCCGACCGGTCCAGTGCGCGCCGGCGGCTTGCGCCGCGCGCCGGCGGTAATCCAGCGGGTCCGCGGCATAAATTTCCCCTGCTCCCAGCAGTTGGGCGCACCGGATCACGCTCAAGCCAATCGGCCCGCAGCCCAGCACACCCACGCGCGCGCCCTTCAGCGGCAATGCGCCGCGCGCGGCATACAAGCCGATGGCCAGCGGTTCCGACAAAGCTCCCTGCCCCGCGCTCATTTTATCATCCAGCCGCAGGCAACAATGCGCCGGCATCACCAGCCGCTCCGACAGGCAGCCTTCGGCCTGGCCGGGGCATCCCAGAAAACGCAGTTTGCGGCAGGTATGCGGCCGCCCCAACCGGCACTGGTCGCACTCGCCGCAATGCATGGCCGGGTCCACCGCCACGCGGTCGCCCGGCCGCAAATGCCGGACCGCCGTTCCAACCCGCTCCACCGCCGCCGCGCACTCATGGCCCAGGGTGAAGGGATATTGCACCACCTGGCTGCCGATGCGGCCGGTGGTGTAGTAATGCACATCCGACCCGCATACCCCGACCGCCGCCATGCGCAGCAGCACGTCATCCGCATTGTGCAGACACGGGTCCGGCACTTCCATGACCTCCAGCCGGCGCAATGCCGTCAGACGCAAAGCCTGCATAAATCTCCTCTGCCCGCCGCGGGGCGCCATGGGGCGCGGGGCCCGACTGACATGCAAAATCCCAAGCGAGTATAATTTGCCATGTTTGGCCGCTGAAAGCAAGCCGCGGCTGCAAGCCAGACCGCCCAGGGTCAAGGCTTGACGCGGGAGGCGGGGCGCATTACTCTGCTGCAAGGAGAATTACCCCATGAAATCCGAGCAACCACTAAAAGGCAAAACCGTATTGATGGTCCTGGCGCCCACCGGTTTCCAGGAGGACGAGTTTGGCAAGCCCAGCGAACTGCTCGACCAACTGGGCGCCGCCATCACCATCGCCAGCAAACGCAAAGGGACGCTTTATGGCATATCCGGCAGCAAGGTCATTGCCCATGGCCTGATCACGGAATATCAGGCCGCGGATTTTGACGCCGTGCTGTTCATCGGCGGCCCCGGCGCGGAGGTGTTTTTTGACGACCCCGCCGCCCACCAACTGGCGCGGGAAGCTTTGGATGCCCCGCGCGTCAAGGTTTTGGGCGCGATCTGCATCGCCCCGGTGACCCTGGCCAACGCCGGCGTGTTGAACGGCAAGCACGCCACGGCCTTCTCATCCGTCCAGGATCAAATCGCCGCGCAGGGCGCCATGGTGGAGCGTAAGCAAAGCCTGGTCCAGAATGGCAAAATCATTACCGCCTCCGGCCCGCAGGCGGCGCCGGATTTCGCCCAGAAGATCGTCACGATGCTTTTGCAATTCTGAATACTTTTTTCAAAAGCTGACTTCTGCCCGCAGTTCCCCGGGATTCATTCCGCCAGGCCCAGGGCGCCGATGTTGGCTCCGCCCTCACCCGCGCCGATGGCCGGGCTGCCGGGTTTCAGCCGGAAATCGCCCTGGGCGGCGTCCACGAACAATGGGTCAGACTGAAGGCTGTGCGGATCCAGGCCGGTTTGCTGGCGCCAGTCTTCAAGATTCTCGCCCGCTAGCTTTGTCCGCAGGCGGCCGCCCTCAAAATCCTGAAAAATTCCGATCTTTTTCTGCGCCGCGATAGGCGAATAGAAGAGATTGTAATCGCTCGCAAATCCCTTCACATCCGACCGGACCAGATAAGTGCCATTGTTTTTTCCGGGGCTGCACGGCAGGTAATAAAGATTGTTCACAAACCGAAGCTGCCGGCTGGGGCCATAAACCGCATTGTCCACCGCCGGCAGCGGAACGGGTGTTTCGGCGGCCAGCAAATCGGCGGCGGCATAACGCGCAGGCGGCAGCCGATTCCCGAGCAGGTAAGGATCAATATAGCCATACACTGTCACCAGGGCGAAGTTGCATTGCGCCAGCGTATTGCCGCGCACCAGGCCATTGGCGCAGGCATAGAATCGCAGGCTTTGCGCGCCGCCCCAGAAGCAGTTGCCTTCCACGCGGATGTCCCGGCAGTTCTCGGCCGTCAGGCAGTTGCCCGTGTCGCGGACGATGCGGTCGGTGCGGCAGTTCAAGATTTCGCATCCCCGGCTGTCGCACATCACGATGACATGCCCGTAGCCCGTATTCGGCAGGTTCACGAATTTGAATCCATCCACGGTGACGTAATCCCGGGACATGAGTTTGACCGCCGGCGCGAGAAATTCACGCGCATCAATCACCGCCGCGCCGGCCTCCGGACTGCGGAAGGCGATGCGCGCGCCGGCGGCGCCGCCGCACAGCGGTGCGATGGCATGGTGGTAGGTCCCGGGCGCCGCCAGCACCGTGTCGCCGGGCCGCGCTTCAAAACAGGCCTGACGGAGCGTGCGCCAGGATGTCGCCGGGGTCAGCCCATCGGCGGTGTCGTCGCCGTCCGGGGCAACATACAATGTCCGCGGTGCCTCTTCCACCACCGCCGTCCGGAACTGCCCGACCGCGCTAAGCCCCGCACCCCCGCGCCGGCCTTGAGCGCTGATCTGGTATTCGTATGCCGTATCCGGCTGCAAGCCGGTCAGCCCCGCGCCATGCACGGTTCCCTGTTCGGCATCCACGGCCGTCATCCAAGCGCCGGCGCCGACTACCCGCCACCGGACATCGCCCGTGGTGTCGTCCAGGGGTGTCTGCCAACGGATGATGGCGGAGGTCCGGGTGACACCCGTCACGCGGATGTCCGCCAGGTCGATTTTACGCGGCGCCGCCGGCCGGGCGCCGGCTGCCGCTACACAGCCGGCCAGCACCGCCGCCGGACTGTCCCAGCGCACGCGGTAATCGCCATGCGCCGCGGCCACAAAGAGCGGATCGGCGATAACGCTGCCCATTTCCATGGCAATTTGAAGCGGATCCGTTCCCGGCCCGAACCAGCAATTCTGCCCGGCGATATAGCCGGCGCGTGAATCCGCCGAAACCGACACCGGCGCCGCGCGGTTCCCGGCTATAATCGAATCGCGCAGACTCGCGTTCGTCGAGCCGCCCTCCAGCGCCAACCCTTGCGCATTATTCGCCAATGTACAATGGCGCAGCGTAACCCCGGGACCGCCGGCCACGCGGACTCCCGCCCCCGCACAATCCGCTGCTATGACATTCCGCAACTCCACCTGCCGCCCGCGGACTAACACCCCATCGCCCGCGGCGCCGCGCACGGTAAATCCCTCCGCTACAATCCACTGACCCGCGAGTTCCAGGCCGGCCAGCGCCACCACGCCCTTCGCATGTGCCCGGACGCGCACAGGCTGCCCTGCCGTGCCGGATTCGGCCAGCCGCAAGACTTCCTTGTATTCACCCGGCAGCACATAGAGCGTGTCGCCAGGCGCAAGCCGTCCGGCCGCCGTGGCGAGGGTCTTCAAGGCCTGCCGTGCCGAAGTCCCCGCCGCCCGATCGCTGCCGTTTGGCCCGACATAAAACACCCGCCCGGCCGGCCGCGGAAATGCCCCGCGATCACTCCCGCCCACGCCCTTGCCGATCAACGGGCTGTCGGACTGCAGGCGATAGTCGTCATACGCCGGATCCGCAAAACGCGCCTCATGGAACGCCAGGGTGTCAAAATCCACGACAAAGTTATTGAGAAAAGCCTTGTCCCGTCCGGCCCAGTCCCCGCCCGCGCCCCCCGGTCCGAACGGTTCACCCTCCCAGTTCGGCGTTTTGCCCAGCAGATTGTTCCGGAACACCGCCCGCTCCGCCGCCGTGAACTCCGCCGTCCCCGTGCAATAGATTGACCCGGGCATGACATTCCCCTGCATAATCCCGCCCCTGGTCGGCGGTTTCCACATCAGCGACACCCCATCCAGCAGCAGGTTGTCGACAATCTGCAACCGCTCCGAGCAGGTGCCGCCATAGTTGTTCATCGCCCCGCGGTTCCGCGACCCGCGCGTCCGCAGGGTCGAAGCCGACGAATATACCCGATTGCCGATGATCAGCCCATCCATGCTCCGCTGGCTCAAAATCCCGCAACTCTGCCCGCCCCGCCTGAAAAGATTGTTCCGCACCAACGTCCACCGGCTGCCCGTGCCCATGAAAACTCCCAGGTTCTCATTCGCGTAGAACACACAGTCCTCCACCGTGTTGTGCTCCCCGCCCGCCGGCAGCTTGCCGCTGGCCAATGGCGCCCCGGTATTCCACTGGACATTTCCGCCGATGGCCACCGAGTCGGTCTGGTATTTGAACCACAGCCCCTGCAGATGAATATAGCTGCCGTGAATCCGGATGCCGTTGCGCACGTCCCGCGGCAGGTAGATTTCACCCAGCCCTTCCAGGTAAGCCCCCGGCACCTGCGCCGCCTTCGCCGCCGCCGTCACCAGCATCACCCGCACCCCGCGATGCGCCGCCGGACCGCGGCTGTCGGAAAACCTGACGTAAAGCTTGCCGCCGGCCGCGTCATGCCAGTAAGTCCCCGGCAATTCGTCCACCTGATCGCGCCCGCCGGCCGCCTGCAACTCGATTGCCGTGTCATCCTCCCAGACCGTCCGGAATTCCGGATGCGGGAAATCGGCAACGTAGGTGCAGGGCGCACCGACCGCCTGCCGGAAACCGCCGCAAAGCGGCGCCCCGGAGATGATCACCCGCTGGCGCGGCGCCGCCATGATCCGGATCGGCCGCCCCGGCGCGCCGGTCTGCGCCACGCGCACGTTGATCTCAATCTGCGGTTCGACGTATTCACCCTCCCCGATCAGCAGCGTGTCGCCCGCCAGCAATTCCCGCACGCCCCGCTTCACCGTCCGCCAGGCTGTCGCCCATGCCAAACCGTCGGCCGCGTCGTCGCCGGTCAAGGCCACATAATAAGTCTTCCCCGGCTCCAGCAAAGGTCCGCTTCCGTATTGCGCCTCGTCCGGAACCAAGGGTTTGGCCAGATTGCGCAGCGCCGCCGAATTGACATTGGTTTCAAACATCGCATCCTCCTGCGCCAGCGCCGGGCAAGCGAGCGCCAACGCCATCAATTGAATCAAAATTAAAAATTTAGTCATGGCCATGATTCCAAAAAAGGGGGGTATAGCGGTCAACCACCCGGCCGTCCGCAACTGCCCGGCATGCCGGTTTGCGCGACGATGCGCGCGACCCGCGGGGGCTTGTGCATTTTTATGGCTGAAGTTGCCGGTTTCGAACGTGCCGCGCCGCGCCGCGTTCAACCAAGCTTGAAATCAAACGGCATGATTGCCGGCCATGAAGTCGCGCAATTCGACCACGCGGTTTTCCAGGCGCGCCTGCTCGGCCGCGAACACCAGCATATGGCTCTCGCAGGTTTCCCGCGGGCCGGACGATATCCGGGCGGGATTGTTTTCCGCCACGGCGGCGATGAAATCATACATCAACCCGAAGTCGCCGCCGCCATGTCCGCCCAGGATGGAGGTGTCATGTTTCTGGATGGCGATTTCCTCGGACTTGTCGGTCAGGAAATCGCACAGGGTCAGCGACGTGGCGTTGCCGCGCAATTCGCCGCGGGTGCCGCAAATGCGCGTGGCGCGGCCGCCGCCGGCAAAGGCCGTCATGGTCATGGCGGCCGTCACGCCATTTTCGAACAACATGTTCACTACCTGGTGGTCCACGACGTCGTTGTCGCACTGGTAAACGCACCGGCCGTAGGGGCCTTCCCGCAGCGCGCGCGTCACTCCCGCCTCGGTTAAATCGGTGGTGATCACATTCAGCGGCCAGGTTTTCTGGTTCTTCCGCAACCGGCCGAGATAAATCCGCACGGCGGAATACGGGCAATCGGCCTCCACGCGGCAATCCAGGCAGCGGGCCGCGGCGCCGGCCGGCTGGTTTTCGCGGCGGAAGTGCTTGAGATTGCCGAACGACGAAACGCTTTGGCAGGGGGCGCCGGCCAGATACCTGAGCCAATCGAGGTCGTGGCAGCATTTGGCCAGCAGCATGCAGGACGATTCCCGGGTGTTGCGCCAGTTGCCGCGCACAAACGAATGCGCCTGGTGCCAGTACCCCACCGGCTCGATGTGCTGGATGCTGACGATCTCGCCGATGCGGCCGGCGTCAAGCACCGCCTTGAGCGCGCGGGTGTATTGGGTGTAGCGCAGCACGTGGCAGACGGCAAAAACGATCTTTGGGGCAGTCACGGCGCCGGTGATGGCCAGGCACTCCGCCGGCGTGGGCGCCATCGGCTTTTCCAGGAGGATATGGTAGCCCAGCGCGGCAAACGCCAGCGCCGGCGCCGTATGCATGCGATCCTGCGTGGCAATGATCACGGCATCCGCCAGCCGCGGCCGCGCGGCGGCGGCGCGCCAGTCGTCAAACACATTGGCGGCCGGGATTTTATATTCCGCCGCCAGCGTCTGGCGATATTCCGCGCGCGGCTCCGCCACGGCCACCACTTGCGCCTGGTCCGGATGACTGGCGGCATACTTGGCATATCCGGCGCCGCGGCCGCCGGCGCCGGCGATCAGAAGAGTGACAGGCTTCATTAAAACCTCAATTGCGCCCGGGCCAGGCGGCGGCCCAACTCCTCGATCACGCGGTTATCATCGCCATCGCCGGCAGATTCGAATGTGGCGGAAAAGCGCAGGTAGGCCCCGGCATCATCCCAAGGCACGGTGGAAATCAGGTGCTCGCGGATTAAATACTGCGAGGCCTCCTCGGCCGTGCGCCAATCCTGGGCGCCGGCGCCCTTGGGCGCGGGGACATACAGGTAAAACGTGCCGCCCGGCATCCGGGCGTCAAAGCCGGCAGCTTGCAGACACCGCACCATTTTCACCAGCCGGCGCTGGTAATGCCGGCAGATGCGGTCGGCCAGCGCCCGGTCGGCGATGCCGGCGCAGGCGGCCAACTGAATGGCCTTGAACTGGCCGGAATCCATATTGTCCTTGACCTCGGCATACGCCTGCACGGCGCGGGCCGCGCCGGCCACGAATCCCAGGCGCCAGCCGGTCATATTGTAGCTCTTGCTCATGGAATGCAGTTCCACCGCCACTTCCTTGCCGCCCGGCCGGCTGAGGATGGACAGCGGCTGGCGGTTGAAAACCAGGGTGGCGTAGGCCGCATCCTGGACGATCAGGATGTTGTTGGCGCGCGCGAAGGCGATCAGGCGGTCGAAAAATTCCGGGGTGGCCGCCGCGCCGGTGGGGTTATTGGGGTAATTGACGTAAAACAACTTGGCGCGCCGCGCCAGATCGCCGTCAATTGCCGCCAGGTCCGGCAGAAAATCATTTTCCTTCCGCAGCGGGACCTTGACCACCGTGCCGCCCAGGTAGCGCGTATGCGTGCCGAGCACCGGGTAGCCGGGGACGGTCGCCAGCGCCACGTCGCCGGGATTGATGAAGCACAGCGGCAGCATGGCCAGCGCCGGCTTGGAGCCGATGCTGTGGACAATTTCAGTTTCCGGGTCCAAATCCGCCACACTGAAAAACTCGCGCATGTAACGCGCCGCCGCGGCCTTGAATTCGCGGATGCCGTTGTCGGCATAGCCGCGGTTGGCCGGATCATCCACGGCCTTCTTCAAGGCGCGCCGGATCGGCGCCGGGGCCAGCCGGTCCGGTTCGCCCACGCCGAAATCCAGCAATTCGACTTCCGGATGCGACTGGCGCGCCGCGGCCTTGGCGCGCTTGATTTTTTCAAATTTATAAATTTCGTTGGACAGCCCGAAGGATGTGCCTCCGATGCGTTCCGCGAAAAGCTGCTGCAAATTCATAATTACTCCGTTGCGTCCGATCCCTCTGTCAAAATTCCTGCCCCGTTTCAGGGCTGATTTTTAGCTGTTTCCTGTCTTTGTGTTTGAATCCCACACACTCACACACTCACATACCTTCCGCTTAATCTCCCTCAAAGGCGATTGCCGCCCGGACCGGGTAACCGGCCAGTTTCGCCCGGCCATGCAAATCGGGCAATTCCACCAGGAATTCCACGCCCGCAACTTCACCGCCCAGTTTTACAAGCAGGCGGACGGCGGCCGCGGCCGTGCCGCCGGTGGCCAGCAAATCGTCTATCAGTAAAACCTTATCGCCCGGCTGCAAGGCGTCCACATGCACCGTCAGCGTGGCGGAACCATATTCCAGGTCATACGATTCCTCGATCACATCGAAGGGCAATTTGCCTTTTTTGCGGATGGGAATAAAACCCGCCCCCAATTGCAGCGCCGCCGCCCCGCCCAGAATAAACCCGCGGGCGTCAATTGCCGCCACATACTTGATCTGCTTGCCGACATGGGGCTCGATCAAGGCCGCCACCGCCTGTTTGAACAATTGCGGGTCGGCCAGCACCGTCGTGATGTCGCGAAAGATAATGCCCGGTTTGGGGAAACCCGGAATACTGCGCATTGCCGCCTTGATTTTACTGTAATCCATGGTCG
>CAZYXU010000107.1:0-12630 GCA_964650945.1 uncultured Verrucomicrobiota bacterium
CATGCCGGGTGATGGGAGGTAGACTGATCAGCGCTGGACGGACCCCCTTATTCCGTGAGGAAGACGGAAAAATGAAGGTTGTTGCGCATGCCTATGCCCCGGCGATTCACCACCGGCGCTCGATCCGACTGTCGGGGCACGACTATGCCGGCGGCGGGGTGTATTTCGTGACACTGTGCGTCACGGATCACCGCCCGCGATTCGGCACGGTGATCAACGGGCGCATGGCCTTGAACGATGCGGGTCGCGCGGCGGCGGCCTGTTGGCGGGCGATTCCCGATCATTTCCCGCAGGCGTCCCTGGACGAGTGGATCGTCATGCCCGACCATATGCATGGGATTCTTCGGATTAAGGCCGCGGCCAGCCACACCCCGGCGGCCCCGGCATTTAGCCGCCCCATTTGCGGCGCCTTGGGCACGATTATCGGCGCCTACAAGGGCGCCACCACGCGGGCTATTCGCGGCACGGGCGCGGCATGCTGGGTTTCTGCCGCCATATGGCAACGCAACTATTACGACATCATCATCCGCGATGACATCGCCCTGAACAACATCCGCCGCTATATACGTGACAATCCCGGCCATTGGGACACCCTGCGCTATGGCGAACCCCGTTACTACGCGGGCAATAAGGCATTGCTGGATTTGCCCATGACGGCCTTCCTGGCCTCCCGCAGTGCGGGCCACGGGGCGGACAACGGGGCGGACAACGGGGAGGGTTTGGCGTGCCAAACCCCTGCGGGCCACGGTGCGGGTAACGGGGCGGGCAATGGGGCGGGCAATGGGGTGGGTAACGGTGCGGGCAACGGGGCGGGTAACGGGGTGGGTTTGGCGTGCCAAACCCCTGCATGGCCCGAACGACCGGAATGCGTGATTTCGGGATTTCTTTCACCGATGGAACGGGCTGTGTTTGATGCTTGCCTGGACGGCGGGATACCGATGGTCTGGATTCTGGCGCATGGGATGCCGGGGATGTTTTCCGGGCGCATTCAACGCGCTATCGATGGCGGCCGGTTGCTGGTGATGACGCCTTTCGATGGCGCAGTAACCGGATTCAACGCTGCCCGTGCCGCCTGGTGTAACCAGTATGCCCTGCACCTGGCAACCAATGCCGTCATCGGCCAACTCACGCCAGACGGCATGCTGGCATGCCTGCTGGCTGACCTGCGCCGCGATATCCCTGTTCATTTCATCGAAGACCAACACTCCAATAAGGGTGTCCGAGGGGAATAGGGTTCGAACGCCGCGGGCCAGACCTCAATTTAAATTGTCAAGACACCTGCGAGGAATAGCCAGGGAATGGGGTTAAGGAGAGGATTTGACGTTTTCCGGTACAGGCTCCAGGATAAAATCGTCAAACCACGAGACGCCGCGTCCTTCATGCCAGAGGACCGGTTGTATGGCGCAGATGCATAAATCGTATTCGAAACATCCGCCATACCGGGTGCGCTCCAATACGGGAGTCACCAGTTCGACCCGCTGCCAGTCCGATGTGCCGCGAATCCGGCGGGGGGCGAACAGCGGAATGCGTTCGTATTGCTTGTTCGGCTCGACCAGAACCCAGGGGTGCCGGTAGGGATCAAGCAGGCAGGCCATGGTGGCCCCGGGCCCGCGCAAGGCGCGCGTCTTGATCCAAACCGACAAGCGGTACCGCCGGCCCGGCGCCACTTGCGGCGCCTCGAACAAGGGCAGGCTCCAGCCGGCCACCGCCGGGGAAGTTGTCGCCGCGCACAATGAAGATGACCCGGCGCGGCCGGTGTGGCGATCCCAGACGCAGCGCGCCCCGGGATTGGTGAATGCCTTGTCAAACAGCGCATGCCGCACTCCGTCTCCGTGCAGACGCACATCGGTCAAACCAAAGTTGCCGTAAAGCGGATGATCGTGGAAAGGGCGCCAGATTTTCGAATGATCGCCCCGGGCCAGGGAGATTGGGCGTTCAAACCCGTTAACCCGGCGGGGAATGTACCGGGGATAAGTCTTGGCCTCGCGTTCAGCCTTCGGCAGAATGGGCACCTGCGCCTGTTCGAGAATCAAGCGGCTGCGCGCGGCGTTAAAATTAACGATCCGGAACCGGACACTCACCGAGAATCCGCGCGGCGGGGGGGCCTGAACGAAACTCAGGTCATGATTGAAATGCAGATCGTAAAACCAGTTGCAAGTGTCAATCCGGCTGACGGCGGCCGCATCGCCCACCAGTTGCACCATGGGATTGCCCGCCGGATTATGCATCATGCCGACAAATCCGTCCCGCCGCACCCGCACGTTATTTTGCGCCGAAGTAATCAGATGGTTAAGCGGCGCCTTGACCCAGTACCGGTTGCAGTGGTAAACGTCTATATCCTTGTCGTAAACCAGCCAGTCCCACAACGGTCCTGGCAGGGGGACCTGTTTGCCGTCCCTGAAAAATTGCAGGGCCGTGTTGTTGACCAGCATCCCGTTGGTGTACAAATCGAAGTACTCGAACTCATGCGGATTGTAGTTTGCCGGGTCAGGGCGCTTGACCACCGTGCCGGCAGTGACGACATCATACACATAGCTGCGAAAGCCGGCGTCATAGGTTACATCCATGCGCCAGTCGCTTTCCAGCACACACTCCTTTGCCCGGGTAACTACGCGGAATGACGCCTTGCGCCGGCCGCAGGCGGCCTTGAAAAGGCGCAGTTCCCTTTTGACTTTCATGGTGTTGGCCCAGAACGGCTTTAACATCCCGCCGCCGGACCAATGCATTCCCGGACGCGGAAACATTTCCATGCCGCCGGGTTCCAGCCGGCCGTGTCCGAAGAGAGACTGATCGGCATCAAAACACAAAACCGGCTGGTCGCGGTCATACAACCAGGTCAAAGAATTTTTACGTTTCAAATGAAAACATGGATTATATGTCATGGTACACTTCCATAGGCGGGGGTTTATTTTATTGCAATTATCCGGCGCCAGGCTTCCGCCAGACAGAGGAAATCGTATCCTGTTTCCCAGGAGGAGCGGCTTCTTTTCAATTTGCCGGTGGCTATTCCGGCCAATGCCCTGGTCAGGCCGAAAACAGCCTCCTTGACGTCCAGGCCGGTATAGGCGTCAACCATTAAAAGCGCGTGCAAGACATGGGGATCAACTAATAAATTCTGCTCGCTGGCGTAGGGATTGCCGGGGTTGCGGGATGCTTCCCACTCTCCCGGATCGAAGCAGGAAAGAACGGATCCGTTTCCCCGGAGGATCGCCAGGATATGATTGCATGCCGCCGTCAACCGCCGGTCGAGTTCGGGAAGGGCAAAATGGCCCGCGGGAAGGACGGACCGCAGGACCGCGAGGCTTCTGACAATGATCGAGTGATAAAACGACCAGGAATTATGCCCCGCCCAGCCGCCATAGCTCAATTGCCCGGGATACACCCCGCCGAATGTCAGATCAAGCGCCGCTTTGAGCAATCCCGGTTCCGGGCGCTGACGGTAATGCAGGCAAATCTGCTCCGCCGCCAGGGAATTGTAATTGGCGTTGGAAGATATTCCAAAACGCGCCGCCCAGCGGGCAATGCGCTCCGACGATTCGAGGTACGCCGCGCTATGTGTGAGCGCGTACGCGCAGGTCATGGCAATCCCGGTGAATCCGCACAAGGCGAGCGTATGATGAGTATCCGGATGCCCGTCGTTGTCGGTTTCAGCCTGCTTGTACCACCACCGGAAACTCCCGTCGCCTTCCTGCTCGGACAGCAGATAATCGGCGCCTTCCATCGCGCGCTGCCTGTAAATCGGCGTATCTTCCAGCATCGCCAGGTTGCAATACGCCACAACCCGGTTGGCGGTGTTTCGATAAGCCGGAGGAAAATATTCACCTTGCCGCGCTGCATTATTCCAGACCCCGCCGCCGGCGTAAAACGATTCCGAATCGCGGTGTAATGCCATGATGGCTTTTCTGATCTCCGCCAAGGCCGGTTTTGGGAAACGGAAAGGACACGCCTCAATCCCATGGGGATTTCTTAAAATCAGGTTTGTTTTAAACCGGTTAAGTTTGTCAAATTTAAGTTCGGCGGAATAAAACACATCGGGCAAATCCCTGCGCCAGGTCCGGTAAACCGCGCGGGGCGAATCCATCAATTCGCCCCAAGTCATCGCGCGCGATTTCACAACGGTGTTTTTCCTCGTTTTCAGGCTGAAAACAATTTTTTGGTCCGCGAATGACAATGGATAGCCGAAATTCATGGGCAGCCGGAGCGATAACTGCCCTTTGCCGTAATACGCAGTGGTGTCCAGCGCCGTTTTCCAGCGGTCCGCCATCAGCGGATAAAAGAGAGATTTAACCTCCTTTGCCTTCCAGGTGCCGGGCAAGCGGACGAACGGCTTGCCTTTTTTGAGTTTCGGCATACTGACCTGCAGCCGGAACAGCCACGGCGCCCGGCGGTTTTCCACTTTGACAAGGATATTATTCATGCCCTTGACAAGATCCGCGTAGAAACTCATCCGTGCGGTTGGTCTGAGCACCCGTTCCTGCGTAAAATTTTCATGAATCCTGCCGTTAACCATGATTTTGATATCCGCCCGGTCACACAAACTGAACCCCGCCTTGACGTTTTCAGGGACATACAAGCGGCAGAAAAGATATGCTATCACCCAGTCCCGGGCGGCAAGCTCCCGGCGCAGGTCAACCGCTCCGTCGGGTCTTGACGGGGAGGCGGCAAGGAATTTTGCTTCCCATTCCGGCATTCCCCGGATTGCGCCGGGTTGCATCGGGCCGCGGCGCGGGCAGGCCTGGGCCTCGCCGCCCAGCCCGGCAAGAAAATCGTGTTCAAATCCCCAGGTTGTGGTATGAATCCGCGGAAAAGAATTATCCCGGTCTTTTTCAAAACTGGGCAATGGCGCGCACACCAGCCAGCTTGTTATCTCTCCGTTCAATGCGAGCGCACAATCCAGGTTTGTTATATCTTTCCCCATTGAATTTATTCTTTTCTATTTATAATGCCTTAATATTGTCGTTTAAATGATTTCAAGCAGGAATAAGTCGGATAAATTTGCGCGATGCAAAAACAAGGCAATAAATCTCAGGGCACGGTCTGAAGACGCATTTTTAAGAAGGAAAATGTGCCAAGAAGCGATTGGAATGTCAAGGATGGACTGAAAATCCGGCATGGCAGTCTTTCATTAACCACGAATGTTCCTCATTTTCAACGCCGTGCGGACACCATGGCCTGGTCGCGATATTGCGACGGCGCGCAGTGAAAGTGATTGGTGAAAACGTGGTAGAAATGCTGTAAATTGGAGAAGCCGCAATCCAGGCCGATGCGCTTGATCGGCTCGCCGGTCGAACGCAGCAGCCAGGCGGCGCGCGAGAGCCTGGCCTGGAGCGCGAATTGCCGGAAATTCAGGCCCATGGTCCGGGAAAAAACACAGCGGAACCGGCTGGGACTCAGTCCGCAATCCCGGGCCGCCTCGCTCAGGCGATAGCGCACCGCGGGCTGGGATTTCAGGCGCTTGAGCGCGGGAACGATGCGCTGCAGGTTTTGTAACCGCGGCGCCGTTTCCGGCCGGCCGGCCGGGCGATGCCAGTTGGCGATCAACAGCAGAAGCAGTTCGTGGATTTTCAGCCAGAGCAGCGAGTGCTGGCCGCGCGCCGGCGGATTGGTCCTTGCGGCTTGAAAAATCATTTCACCGATCCGGATAACCTGCCGGGCGAGAGCGGGCGAGCCGACGCGCGGCCGTTCGGCCGGGGGCGCGAAAAACGGCGCCAGCCAGTCCACTTCCCCGAAAGGCGCGGCATGGCCGATAAATTCCGGCGAAATGGTGATGACAATGCGTTTGGAAGGCTTGGTCAGACGGGTGGCGTGCGGCTCCCAGCAGGAGGTCAGCCAGATTTGCCCCGGCCCCGCGCTCAGGCGGTGGTTCGCGTAGGCAATTTCCTCGCACCCGCGCAAGACAACGCCGATTTGCAGATCATAATGGCTGTCCGCGGAAAACGCAGGAGTTGGCCGCCGGTATTGCGTGCAGCGGACATTGAACGGCCGGGCCGCGTCAAGATGATGATCAAATCGGATGGCATGCGTCAAGGTATCCATCGTGGACCCCCGTAAAAAGCGTGGCGTTAAAGACAATCTTTCAGACGGAACAGACAATACCCGGGGATTGCGTTTAGCGATAAAAGCCGCATAATAAGCACAGTTTGCATTTGGAAAGTAGCACCCATCGGGAAAATAATCAAGTTATGAAAAAACGCCCTGGTTTTATCAGGATAATCGCAATCGCCTGCGCGGTGGCCGCAATTTCCGGCCGGGCGCAAAACATCCAGGATGATCCGCCGCTCAACGAAACGTTTTTCGGTAAATCCCTGCTCCTGGATGCCGCGGCCGCCTTCCCGGTCACGGCCTTTAAAGCCGGGGAAAACATGGGTGAATTTTCCGGGTTTGCCGGGGTCACCAATCTTGCCGTCCGGGACGGGACGCTGGCTTTTACGCTGGCCGCGGACCAGGCCGTCCTGGCGTGGGGGAAACACGATCAATCCCGGCCGGATTTCAAAATCCAGACCTATCCCGGTTATTTCACGGTCAAGCTGGCGGCGCGCCACTCGGCGGCCTGCGCCTGGACTTGCGTCTACCGCGATCCGACGCTGGCCAGCGTCAATGGCGCGCCCATCGCGGGCCGGCCGCTCAAGGACGGGCAGGGGCTGGTGTTTGAAAATGTGACTTCCACCGGCAAGCGGCGTTACGACAGCAAGAAAAACGCGCTGGCCTCCGCGGTGGCGGGCACCGGCAGTCTGGAATTCACCATCCGGGGACCGGCGGGGACCCGGATAGAAATCACCTCCGCCGAAATTGTCGAGCCATTCCACAAGGTTTATGTGCGGCATGAATTTGTTGTGCCGCCGGGAAAAATCTGGCGCGCGATCGCGGATGTCGCCGGCGCGGCATTTTACGGCCATACCAAAAACCAGGCCCGGTTTTATGTGAATGGCCACGCGGTCAGCTTGCCCGTGCCGGCCATCCACCGGCTGAACGGGCATACGCTGGATATAACGCCGTGGCTGGTTGCGGGAACCAATGTGGTTGGCGGCTATGCGGAACAACATGTCTTGCAGCCGTCTTTCCATTTCCAAACCAGAATCGTGATGGCATCCGGCGAGCTGGTGGAAGTGGCCACCGGGCCGGGCTGGCAATACAATTTTACGGCGCCGGATGGCTGGAACCGGCCCGGGTTCGACGCCGCGGGCTGGCTGGCGGCCACGCAAATGGTGGCGCTGACCCGCGCGCAAATGAAGCAGGGCTTGAAGGGGGGGCGGACGGATTTCTGGATGCCGGAATATCAGGGCCGCCTGGTGCTGGCCAATCCCGCCGGCCGTGAATTGGTGTTTGCCGAAACCAGCAATGCCGTCATGGAGGTCAGAATTCCCATCGGCCTGCGGGAAAAACATCCGGCCGTCGGCTATCGCGCGGGACTTTGCCGGGCCGGCCGGGTTACCCCGCTGAAGGAAGGCCGGGTATCCGAGAGTGCGGCGGAGGGACCCAACGCCGTTTTTCGCGTGGACCTCGGCCGGCTGACCGGCGGCGTCCATGTCATCGCCCTGGCGCTCCTGGATCAAGCCGGGAATGTGCTGGAAACGCGCGCGCGCGAGCCGTTCCTCGTCATTCCCAATGCGCGGGGTAAAATCATAACCGGCCGGGACTACACCGAGGGCCTGGATTTGGAACTGGAGGACACGATTGATTTTACGGATGCCAGCGACCCGCATCCCAACTTTGAATCCTGTCCGGCGGAGGGCGAGATCAAAACGCCGGTGATTGTCAGCAAGCCGGGGTTGCGTTACCGGGAGACGGCAAGCTGGCGGCGCGAAGCGGGCTTTTCGTATCGCATCCAGTTCAAGCATCCGGGTGATTTTTACCTGATGGAGGTGGAATATCCCAATGACGCCAAGCGGCTGATCGAGGTGATGATCAACGGCAAGCAAACCGGCGTGTGGAACAATTGCCAGTCCGCCAGCGGCGCGGAGACGGGGGGGCGGTCCCTGCCAACCGGTAAAATGGAAAAACTCCAGTGGCTGCACGTGGCCGATCCGGGCATCCATTCGGTGGATATTGTCAATCACCGTAATCATGAAAAATGCGCGGCCAGCCGCCTGAACATCTACCGGGTCAAGGGGCGTCTGCCGGAGCTGGCCGCCGGGCGCAGCCGCGCGTTCGGTCAATACACGGAAAACGTCAAAAGCTATGGCGGCGTGGGGAATGTGTTCGGGGTGGGCCGGATCGGCTCCGCGGATAATCCCGATTTCCCCGCCGAAATGACCCTGCCGCTGACGGCCTGGCACATCAAGTATCTGGAATGGTTTTACGACGTATTTGACCGGTACATGCAATACAACAAGTTCTGCGGCCGCAACCTGTTGATGATGGGTTGCTATCAATACAGCGATAAAACCGCCATGTATCTGCCGGCGCCGGAATATCAAACCGCGCGCATCAGCCAGTGCTGGCGCCGGATGCTGGCGCAGTTCATGGACAAGAATGGCATGGAATTTTTCACCGAGGTGGATTGGGTGGAGCCGCCGGCGATCGATCATCCCGATGTAACCAATCCGGAAATCGCCGCGGGCGCCGATACGCTCCACATGATCAACCGGGAGGGCGACCAGGTGGCCACGTATAACTGGCTGCACCCGCTGGTCAAAGAAAAATACATGGAATTGATGCGCGACCTGATGCGGTCATTTGGCGACTTAAAATCCTGCCGGGGCGTGCATACGGGGCTGGGCCCGCGCGCCGTGATCTGGAATATCCCGGGTTTTGCCCCGCATGACGGCCAGATGGACGCCCTCTATTCCAGCTACGATGACGTCACCTTCGGAATTTTTGAGCGGGAAACCGGGGCCAAGGCCGGCGTGACTTTGCAGGATCCGGACCGCTTCCGCAAACGCGCGGACCGGCTGGAGCGGGATGCCGCGCTGCGGGCGGAATTTCTGGCCTGGCGGGGCGCCGCCCTGACCGGATTTTTCACCGAGGCCGCCGCCGCCATCCGGCGGCAACGCGCGGATTTATCCCTGGCCATGGTGCCGGCGCTGACGCTCTTCATGCGCAGCAACCGCGTGCCGGTATTGTTCGAGGAGTTGGAGGTAAAGCAAATCGGGCTGGATGAGTACCTGAAGAATTTCGGCATCAACCTGCCGGACTTGAACGCCATCCCGGGCGTCTTTGTCGGGCGCTGGGCCATCGCCTGGCTGCGCAGCAAGACCAATCCTTACAATTCCACCCAGGATGCGTATACCTGGCTGGGGCAGACGGCCGGCAAATATACCGACCTGTTTAATCGCGGCGCGCCGGCCCACCGGTATGTCATGCTCTTTGCCGATTGGAATGAGAGCTGGTTTAACGGGCCCAACGGCAAAAAGCGGGATGCCTCCAAAATTCCCGGCCTGGAAGACGGCTCGGACTGGATGATGACGCGTCAGCTTGTCCGCTGCCACAGTCAATTTGGCGGACTGAACGCGCGCGAGCCGGTCACGCACGCGCTGATCGCCGGCGATCCGGATATCATTGCGCATGGCTTCTCCGACCTGGCCCTGCCGGTCGGCCACGAGCAGGCGTTGCGCAGCATCGTGCGCGTCATTACCGCCTTGCCCGCGGAATTGTTCAGCCCCGTCCTGAAGACGCGGCTGGACACCAATCTGGCCATCCGCCGGCTCCAGCGCGCCGATGCCGCCTGGTTTTACGTGGCCAATCCCTGCCAGTGGCCGGTCAAAGGCGCCCTCGCGCTCGAGCATGGCGGGAACATCCTGACCGTGCCGGACGGGGAAAACGCCGGGCAAAATCCGGCGACACTGCCGCTGGACCTGGAACCATTCGGCGTCCTGGCTTTCAAATCGGATTCGCCGGCCTGTCAAATCACCGGGTATCGGACCGAACCGCTCGATCCGGAATGGCTGGAGCGGCTTGCGGGGGTGATTCACGCCCTGCGGACTTTTATCAAAGACAATGCCGCGCAGTTTTCGGATGTCAAAACAGCCGCATTGGAAGCGCAAATCCAGGCGATTGAAGCGACCGTTGCCAGGGGCGAGTACGCCCTGGCGTGGACCAGTTTGACCGATCCGGAAATGTGGCAGTATTATATCTATGAACCGTCCTGCGAAGCCAGAATCAGGAAAGCCCTGCTGCGGAATTATTTGACGGACAAACCGGCGGCCTTGCCCCCGGATTTCAAAAAGGAACAACCGCCGGATCGTCAGCCGCGGGTTTTGACCGTCAAGCGCGCAACCGGTCCGATCAAGGCCGATGGCATTCTGGCTGAAGCCGATTGGCAGGGCGCCGCTTTCAGCTCCGACTTCCGGGATTGGGAGCGGCAAACCAACGCGCTGGTCGAAACCGGCGTGGCGGCGCGGTTCGACGATCAGGCGCTTTACCTGGCGTTTATCTGCGCCGATCCGGATACGGCCCGAATTGAGGCGTCCGCCAGCGGGGAGCGGAATTTATGGGCAGGCGACGATGCCCTGGGAATTCTGCTGTATCCGCAGGAACAGGGGTGTTACTATCAGTTCGGGTTTAATTCGAAGCGGGCCCGCTTTGACCAGCAGGTGGTTGTTGGCGGCAAGGCGCTCTATGACGACTATCGCCCGGAATGGCAATTCGCTTCGGCGGTCCATCCGCAATACTGGCTGGCCGAGGCGCGGATTCCATGGAAAGCCATGGACCTGGACCGGCCGCCGGAAAAGCTGAGCGTCAATTTCTTCCGTGCATTCCGCTATAATGCCGTGGAAGGCGGGTTCTGGAGTCCAACTCCCTCGGTCCATGGCTACGATTATTTCGGCCGGGTGAATTTTGAATAAATTTCGATCGGCGGAGTTAATTTTAAAAATAGCCACAAGAGGCACAAAATGCACAAAAAGAAAAATATGGAAAGCCGACATCATCACCGACAAGGAGGATTATGCCGCCGCTGATCAGACAGCCGCCGGATCCTAATCTGCATTGGTTTAAACAAGCGCGCCTGGGCATGTTCGTTCATTTTGGGCCCTATGCCGTTTTGGCGCGCGGGGAGCAAGTGCTGCGCAATGAAAATCTTCCCCGGCTGGAATACGAAAAAATGGCCGGTCAATTCAATCCGCGCAAGTTCGACGCCGATCAATGGATTGATGCCGCGGAAACGATGGGCGCGCGGTATATTACCATCACCGCCAAACACCTGGACGGCTTCTGCATGTTTGACAGCCGGCTGACCGATTACAAGATCACCAACACGCCATTCGGCCGCGATTTGATTGGCGAACTGGCGGAGGCCTGCCACCAGCGCGGCATGCGGCTTTGTCTTTATTATTCCCGGGCCGACTGGCATCACCGCAATTTCGTGCACGATCCTGAAGTCCGCTACAGCCTGACCGGGCCTTTGCCGGAGCAAAAGCCGGATTGGCCCGCTTACCTGGAATATTTTAAGGGCCAATTGCAGGAACTCTGCGCCAATTACGGCAAAATCAGCGGCATCTGGTTCGATGCCTATGGGCCAAGTTTCCCCGGGGATCCTTCCCCGTCGGCAATTTATAACATGATCAAGAAACTGCAGCCGGAAGCCGCCATTAACGAGCGCAATGGCTATGGCGACTATTTCACGCCGGAACGCAGCCTGCCGGGCGACCTCGGCGATTACCTTTATGAATGCTGCCAGGCGTTGGGCATGGAGTGGGGGTATATCAAAGACTGCCCGCTTTATTCCCTGGATTACCTGATACAATCCGTCGCTCATTGCGTCGGGCATGGCGGGAATTATTTGCTGAACATCGGGCCGAAGGCGGACGGGTCGCTGCCGGCGGACCGCCTCGAATTGCTGCGCCTGGTTGGCCGCTGGGTCAAAGACAACGCGGCGGCGATTTACGGGGCCGACGCCTTCCCCCTGGAAGCGCATCCGGACCAGACCCGCCTTGGCAGATATTACGCCGCGGAGTTCTGCGCGACGCGCCGGAAGAATGATCTTAACGTTTTCCTGCTGGCCTGGCCCAAGCTGTCGCGATTCTTGATGGCCGGTTGTTTTACCCGTCCGGTTAAGGCGGAACTGCGCGGCTCCCGGAAACCACTCGCCGTGACGGTGGGGCCGGAAGGTTTGCTGATTGACGGCTTGCCTTGCCGGCCGCCGCAGCCGGGCTGCAATGTGGTCACCCTGACTTTTAAACGGCCGCCGCCGGCGCCGGCCGGGGAAAAGCCGGCGCCGCCGGTGGTCGGCGTCGGCGGCAGCAAGCTGGCGCTGCGCCCGGAGACGGCGGTCGTGGCCGGCCGCGGGAAAAAAGGCAATCTGATCCGGATCGTGTCCGAATGTGAAAACACGGGATTAGCCGCCGCGGCGACCTACAACCTGTTTGAAAATTGGACGCGCCCGGAACAGTCGGCGGCGTGGCGGCTGGCCTGCGCCCGGCCGGGCCGGTACAAGGTGGCGGTGGTTTTGCGCTGCAATCCGGCCTGGGCCGGCAGCCAGTACCGTATCCGCGCCGCCGGGCAAACACTGCGGGGGGTGGTTGCCGCAACCTCCCCGATCCGGGATGCCGGCCGCATACCGTTGACCCCCGGCCGCGTGCCGTCGCCCCTGACAAAATACAGGTTTCAGGCGCAAATGCCGGGCGTGTTGCGCCTGCCCGCGGGCCCGGTGACGCTTAAATTGCAGCCGGTCAATATCGCTAAAATCGACCG
>CAZYXU010000108.1:0-12559 GCA_964650945.1 uncultured Verrucomicrobiota bacterium
AGTCGAAGGGCTCAAGGCCCTGAGCAGAGTCGAAGGGCTCAAGGCCCTGAGCAGAGTCGAAGGGCTCAGGGGAGCGGAATTCGCCACGCGGTACCCCAATTTCGGCCAGGGTGGTGTAACCACCCGGCCGAAATTACCGGATTTATACAGTTGAGTTGATTGCAAAAGTCAGCTTTTGCGAGCATTATCCAGTATTCAGAGCTGAAAACCAGCGCAATATGTTTATCGTAAACGAATTGATTTTATTCCAAATCAGGATTCCTGAATTCCGGACTGTAGTAGCGCCACGGGGTGGCGCACTCTGGTTCCGAGGCAGGCTGTATGGCGCTTCAGATGCCGAACGCCGTTCGGCTACTACAGCCCGGAACATTTGCATTCTTTCACAAAAAGACTTTTGAAATTGGCTTCAGTTGTATCTTTGGCGGATTCAAAAATGATACTGAAATCCGCTCTTCCATTGAAGTTTGAACAACTAACCAACAAATTTGTCTTACAAGAGCCAATTTCAAAACTAACGTTTTGAAAGAATTCAGAATGCAGAAGTCAGAATTCAGAATGATTGCAAGTGGTCTTAAATAAGCGCGTTACGTTATCGTGTAATTCTGGCTGCCGAACACTGAACCCCGAACACTGAACGCTTTTGAAAGAGACACCCATCCGACATTATGCTTGACAGCCTGGCGCTTTTTTCTAAACTATCACGCGATAGTCTGATATATCACGCCGGCGGAGTTGCCGGGGAGGCGCAAGATGATGACCATGCAGGAGGTGGCGCGGCGAGCGGGCGTCAGCCGGGCGGCGGTGTCGCACGTGCTGAATGGCCGCGCCCAATCGGTGGGGCTTTGCGCGGACACCTGCCGCCGCATCCGGACGGTGCTGACGGAATCGGGTTACCGGCGCAATGAAGCCGCCCGCGCCATGGTCCAGGGCCGGACGCGGATTGTGGCATTCCTCTCCCCTTCCATCCGGGAAGCCTATTGTTCCGAGGCGCTCGACGGCGTACTGGCGGCGGCTAACCGCCGGAACTTGTTCGTCAAGGTGTTCACCTGGCACAGCCGCGCGCATGCAACGGATTTTGAGCGGGCGCTGGATCATTGCCTCCAGGCACGGCCGGTGGGCATCATCGCCCGCGGGTTGCTGCCCGCCGAAATGGACGCCCTGTACGCCGGCACACGCACAGCCGACCTGCCGCTCGTCATGGTGGACAGCAGCACCTGCGTCCGCCCCTGGAACGTCAGGGTGCGCGCCGATGACGAGGCGGGGATCACGCTGGCCTGGGAACATCTTTGGGCGTTGGGCCACCGCCGGATTGTCCATCTGACCGGCCTGGCGGAATTCGAATTCGTGCGCCTGCGCAGCGCGGCCTTCCAGGCTTGCCAGCGCCGGGCAAGCGGCCGCCTGCGCCCTGACGACATATTCTACGGGCGCGAAACGGAATACGCGGATGTGGTCACCCGCTGGTTCCGCCGCCCGCCGGAACAGCGTCCCACGGCGGCGATCTGTGCCAGCGATAATATCGCGGCCGTCCTGGTGCGGCAGTTGCGCGGGTTGGGCTTGCGTGTGCCGGAAGACGTGTCGGTGACCGGGTTCGGCGATTTGTCCGTCGGCTGGTATTGCGATCCGCCGCTGACCACCATCCGACAGCCCTTTCATCGTATGGGCGCGCGGGCATTGCTCCAGGTTGTTTCCCGGACGCGTCCACCGGCCGGCGCCACCGCGCCGCGGGCATTCAAGGATGTGGCGCTGCCGGTCAAATTGGTGCAACGCGCCTCCACCGGACCGGCGCGCTCGAATCATTTAAACGCGCCAGGCGGGGAATAAACAGTCGGATGGGCGTATATACGGCGAATAACCCGCCGCCAACCAAACACACAGGAGGAAAAACATGCATGCGGAAAAGCGGATGACGCAGCCAGCTTGTTTTACCAAGGCGGCTTTGGCGGCCTTCATGCTGTTAGGTACGTATTATGTCCGAGCGGACCTGGCGGGACATTGGCGCTTTGACGAAACCAGCGGCGTAACTGCCGCCGATTCCACCACCAACGGACTCAACGGCGCCCTGATCAACCTGTCCGGCAACGAGTGGGTCGCGGGCAAGAAACTCAACGCGCTGAATCTCGATGGAACAAACAATTATGTGCAGGTTGCCAACAATTCAAAATTGCAGATTACGGGCGATTTGACCATAGCGCTGTGGATCAAGCCCACCCGGCTCCCCGACGGTTCGGGCAGTTTTTACTGGGTCAGCAAAAGAAACTACGCCGGGGAGTTCGGGCTATGCCACTACCGTGATTCGTCGGTTGTATTGTTTCAGGGGCGCGGGACCGCTTCCGGAAGTTATTACGGCCCGCGCGTTATTCCCGTGAACAAGATTATCACCAATGAATGGCAGCACATCGTGGTGACGCGTGATATGGCCACCCGGGAACTAAAAGGATATTTGAATGGCGTCTTGCAGAACACCTGCATTTACGCCGACAACACCAATTATTCCCCGCCGCTGGCCACAACTTATCCGGTTCTGATTGGCGGCATCTCCGGCTCCGCCGGGCTGGATGGGCTGATTGACGATGTGATCGTTGCCGATTATGCTTTCACCCCCGACGAAGTCGCCAGCCTGTACGATACCGCCTTCCTGCGCGGATGGTGGGATATGGATGAGGGTGCCGGGACGACTGCCGAGGATTTGTCGGACTACTACAATACCGGGGTGTTGCAGGATCTTGATGAGTCGGCATGGGTTGACGGGCATCCGGACGAACAGGGATGTTTCAACTCGGCGGTGGCAATTACCCAGCGGTACGATCAGATTTACGTTTCAAATGCCGCCAGTCTGCAATTGACCAACGATTTGAGTTTGGCGCTCTGGGTACGGCCGTTCAATTTGCCGCTGGAGACGGGCAGCCGGCGCAGTTGGATTCACAAGCATTACGGCGGCGAATTCAGCCTGGTACATTATGACGGTAACAAGGTGTATCTGATCCAGGGCCGGTCCAGCAGCGTTTATTTCAGCGCGCTGGTGATTCCCTCGAATATAATCGTCTCCAACGATTGGCAACATGTGGTGGTGACACGCAATATGGCCACACGGGAGATCAAAGGATACCTGGATGGCGTCCTGCAAAACACCGTTACGTACCCCGATAACCCCAGTTATTCGCCACCAGTTGAGACAACCTATCCTATCAAAATCGGCTCTGGTTACGCGCCGATTTTCACCGGGGCGGTGGATAAGGTCCGGATTTACGCCCGGGTATTGACTCCGGACGAGATACTGGCAATGCAACCGCTCTCGGCCTATGCCGACCGGAGTTATTACACCGGCGAAGATGGTCATGCCGTTACCCGACTGAATTTCTCCGCGCTTGGCGAAATAGCCAGCAATTGCTATTTAGTGGCCAAAAATGGCGCCGGCGCCGAAATTGGGGCGCGGATCGCGCCCGAATTGCAAACGGATGTTCCATTTTCCACCGCCGCCATGCCAACCGGGGAGAATGCCGTTACGATCGAATTGCACAACAATTACGGCACGCAGGAGCGGTTTGGCCGCACCATCATCAATGTTGTCAAACGTGCGCCCAAACCAGGGTGCGAGGTCAAAGTGGATCGAAAAAACGGCATCATACTACGCAATGGCTTGCCATTTTTTCCGATGGGGTTTTACATGATGGGACTTTCGGCGGCCGCGACCAGCGATTTTGACGCGGTGTCACAAGCCGGATTCAACACCGTCGTTCATTGGAAATTCAAGGAAGGCGATCCGGCGGTGGCGGCGGATTATCTCCAGGCGGCCGCCAACGCCGTCAGTTCCGGCAATCCGAATGGCCTGGCGGTGATTGATGCCCAGCAGGCATATGATCCGCTTAATTTCTCCTCCACTTTCAAGGGTGATTCGTATCCTTACAGCAATTTTTGGGATGCTTACAACTACACCATCCAGGGCTATCTGGAACTGATGGGCACGCCTTATAATGCTTCGCCTTATACAGATAACAATAAGAGCATTATCACCCAGGCGGTGGAATACGCCAAAAACGCGTCCAATTTGCTGGCTTATTACACCTTTGACGAACCGTCTACAAACCAGGCGGCAGCCGGTCGGGATTTGTATCAAGCCACCAATGCGCGCGACGGCTATCACCCGACTTTTTGCCTGTATTCATCCATCATCCCGGACGGGGAACAATATACCGACTGGTGCGATGTGCTGGGAGTGGATCCGTATTGGATTCCACCGCGCATGACTTCCATGCGCACTTCCGTGGATTGGGTCACCAAATACGTCTGGCTGACACGCGAACGCTGCCGGCAGGAAAACAAGGCGATGTGGATCGCCCCCATGAGTGAATGGTGGAGCGCCAGTCGCAAGCGGGCCATCCTCCCGGCCGAACAATATTGCCAGACCTATCTGGCGCTGATCCACGGCGCCAAAGGGATATTCTATTGGCGCTATCCGGTTTATCACGCGGATTCCTGGACCGCGCTTACCAACCTGTGCGGCGAACTGACAGCCTTGGCGCCGGCCGTCTTGGCGCCGGATGTGCCGCAAACTGTAGCCTATGCCACATGGTCGGCAAGCGCTCAGGCGTATTTGCCGGTCAGCCTATACCCGCCCGCCAATCTGTTTACCGACATTCAGGTTTGTTTACGGCAGGCGACCAACGGGAATTATGTCTTGCTGGCGGCCAACACCAAACGTTATGCGGTAGATGTGACCTTCAGCATCGAGAATCTAGGTAATGCCATGGTGAGTTGCCCCTTCTCGCAATTTTCCGCCACCGCCGTCAACGGCGAATTCTCCGACCAGTTGGATGGCTTTGGCACCCGCGCCTATACATTTACCGGCGCCTTGAATAAGCCGGTAAACATCGGGGTAAATATGACGCCGCTGGCTGACAACGATCCGGAGCCGCCGCTGGACGCCACCGGCGCGTCCATCCCGCCCCACCCCGACTCCGGCCGCGTAGGCAAGGTCAATTTGATGCAAAATCCAACCTTGGATGAGAGCGTTTTCACCAATTGGCCGGATTACTGCTGGCCATCGTATGCCAACCCCCGGATTCACGATGCGGAACAGACCTGGGGCTTGGTAACAACGGCGGACATTCCCGGCGGCGGCGACGGCTTGCCCGCCGGTTGCGGCGAGCGATCTCTGCAGATTGTCAACCCCCTGAATGCCAATCGGTTCAGTTTCTATTTCATACCGGAAGCGGATGCGGCCGTGACCAACAGCTATACATTTTCCGCATATTTGAAATCCGATTCGACCAATACGATTTGGGTGACGTTGGGCGGCCTGTATTTGAACAATCTGGACAACACGGATACCTGCCCGACCAATGCGTATGTCACCGATACCTGGCAACGCTATCAATGCACCATCAAAGTGCCGGAGCAGGCCAAACTGGACCAAATATACCCGCCGGATATTTTCGAAAACAACTACTTTTACATTCTAGTCAGGGAGCCGGGAACCGTTTGGGTGGATGCGGTGCAGATTGAGAAAGCCGCCAGCGCTTCCGCCTTTACGACGGATTAACACCGAGATCAAGGGAATATGTCCTTGAAGGAACGAACAAAAATATTCCTGTCGGCGGTGACCGGGGCGGCCTGCTTGCTCGGCTGGCTGCCCGCGGCATCTGCGCGCGGCATTGACGGTGTGGAAAAATGGACCATCCGCGTCATCCCGCTGCCGCAGGAATTTTCCGTGCAGGGCTGCGTCACCACCACAGTGGACCAGATCGCGTTGATTCCCTGCGCTTATGCCGCTGCGCCTATTGTGGAAGCCCAACGGCTGTTGACGGAATTTGCCGGTGGAACGAATCTGGAAGCGGCGGCGGTCCGCATCGGGATGCGTCTGATCAGTGCTGAGAACAAGGCGCCAACCAATACACTGGGTGCAGGATCGGCGCAGACGCCGGACCGCGCGCAGGCCTATTCCATCAGTTCCACCTCAACTAACGGCATTTTGGAAGTCTGGCTGACGGCCCCCGCCCCCGCCGGCCTGCTGTATGCCGCGCGCACCCTGCGCCAACTGGCGCTGCCACCCGGAGCTACCAACGCCGGCGGCGTCATCGAGATGCCGGCGGTCACAGTCGCCGACTGGCCGGACATCGAGGAGCGTGGTTTTTGGGGACCGCTCACGGCCGACCCGGCCTTTCTGAGCTGGATGGCGGAGTTCAAGCTGAACCTGGCAGTCGGCCTGGGGTGTAAATACAGCGTGGACACCAATGGCGCGGCGCGGGTGGATTACGACCGGAAGATTTTCGATTTGGCAACGCGCCATGCCATCTCCCCCGTGCCGTATCTCACGCATTTTGACGCGCAAAAATACACCGGCGTATATGAGGCCTACCCGGCGGCGCAAGGCGCCTCCGCGGAGCCCAGCCCCAAACCCGTGCCAAACCTGAAAAACCCGGACTACCGCCGGATCTACCATGACTGGCTGTGCGGCATGGCCGCCATCCCCGGCGTGCAAAAAATTGACGCCTGGCTTTCCGAGGGCCGGCACTTCGATGCCCAAACCCTGGCGCACTACCCCGGGACGCCCGGGCATGTGCTGGAAACCCGCCTGATCATGGAAGCCGCGGAAACGGCCCGACAACTCAACCCGGGCTTGATGGTGCGGGTGATGCTGACACAGGGCGCCTTCGATCGCTACGCGGCCATCCTGGCGGAAATCCCGGCGGCGTCCGGCGCGCTCTATTACCATGGCAGCTATCGGACGGTCTGCCCTGGCACTTACAGTCAGACCCGGCGCAAGATCATCATCCCCGTGCTGGAACAATACGCGGCCAAAGGCGGCTGGCTGGGAGTTGTGCCGACCGTCGCCAACCTGGCCATGGACAGCTTTTGGAACTGCCCGCAATTCGTCAAGTACCGGGTGGACGAATTCCAGGCAAAACACTTGCGCAACATCACGGCCTTTGCCACGCCCAACCTGGCGGTCCGGGACATGAATTTCACGGCGCTGGCGGAATGGTCATGGAACGCGGACGGACGTTCCCCGCATGAGTTTGCCCGGGCCTGGGCGTTCCGGAAAGGTTTTATACAACCGGACCTGGTGGCGGACTGGGTGGATGCCATCGGCCCGGTCAACTGGGATTTGGCGGCTTCCAGCGTGCCGGGCCCGAGGTTGGACGACGCCGCCACCCGGCTGGCCCGGCGACCCCTGCAATTCCCGGAACTCTTCATGGAAATCCGGAGTCTGCAACATGCGGACGACAATCTGGCGCTTTGCGAAAAAGCCCGGCGTCTGGCCGGAGAGCTCGGCGACGAAGCTTTTATGTCGGAAACGCTCTACACGCAGGGTTACATGCAGCTTGTCCGCGAACTGGGCATGCTGGGCGGCCTGCCGGCCGACCCCGCCGGCTGCTCCGATACTCAACGCGCGGCAGTTGACGCCAGCCTGGAGCGTCTGGCCGGGGCCGCCCGGCAAATCACCGCGGCCGGGCAAATGGAGCGGCGCCAGCTTTTTGACGATGCCACGCCGATGCGCGGCCGCTGGCTGGACCCGCTGGTCAATGCCGAACGTTTGGCGGCCTCCACCATCACGGAATTTGCAGCCCTGGCGCCGTCAGCCCAGCCCCTGCTGGCGTATTTATGGCAGCCGGCGGCCGCATGGGACAGGTCATTGTTTGCCGGCAAAGGACAGCCGGCGGCCGACGCCGCGGACCTGGCACTCTACCTGTCCCGGTTCGGCGGCAGCGAGGACGACATCGTCCGGACAATCGCGGAATGGGACATTACCGGACTGCTTGGCGCAACCGGCAAATATGTCTTCCTTTTCCGGGCGACAGCCGGCGTTCCCGTGCTGATCCGTAGCGCCCTGCTGCAGGCGGAAGACGCGGCCGGCCGGCGCGAAACCTTGAGCGCCGACCGGCATGACGGATATACAGCCCGGTTGCACACCCTTTCCCCATTTTACCAACTGGATCTGCCGGAAATACAGCCGGGCCGGAAATATTTTCTGGTCGCGGATTTGCTGGGCGGCCTGCCGCGCTCAACATCATCCTGGGAAAATTCCAAGGGCATCGTTTACATCAAAAAAGACACAACAGGTTTCTAACCTGACCTATTCATGAAGATTTTAATTCTTCATGAATAGGTCACCCGAACGGCTTCGACGTGAGCGACTTACGTCGCTCGTGCTCAGGGTTAGCCTTGAGCAAGCCGGCGATTTATGCCGGCGCGTCGAAATTTCAAAGCCTTTGGCTTTGAAATGCTTGTGAATGAAAATGTAATTTTCATGAATAATGCAGGCTAACCAGGCATGTCACAAACAAGGAGCAGGGAATGCAAAATAAAATAACATGGTTGGCCACAATCCTGGCGGCAGGCTTGACGTTTTCCGGCCTGTGCGCGGACCCGGCGACGGAACGTTCTTCCGGCGTCCCGGAGTTGGCGATTCCGGTCTGCCGCGCCGGCGCGCCGGTCATTGACGGCGTCCTGACGGATGCCTGCTGGTCAACCGCGGCAGTCATCAGCAATTTTTCCGGGCGCGTCCTGTATCGCGACGAGCTGGGCGCCACCAAGGTCCGGGAGCGGACCTTGAAGGCCAATCGCGTCATGATTGCCGGTGACCGGCGCTGCATCTACCTGGCCTTCGATATTACCCACCCCGCGCCCGATCAATTAAAACATACGGCAACCAAGCCAACCGATGGATTGCACGCGGATGATTCCGCGGAAATTTTCTTCGATCCGGGCACGGACGGCGCGGCCTACTTCCATTACCTGCTGACTTGCGCCAACATAACGGCCGCCCGACTGCGCGCCCGCGCGCAGGAAGCCGCGCCCATGGTCATTCCCTGGCGCACTGCCGCCTTGCGGACTTCTGAAGGCTGGCAGGCCGAAGCGGCCATTCCTCTGGACTTCCTGGCCGGCTATGGCGATCTGGCCAAGGCGCGAATGAACGTCACCATCAACACCATTGTCCCCGTGATTGACCCCAACCATGTGCGCGTGGCGAATGAGCAGGAATACAGCAGTTGGGCCCCGGTACTGGCTTCATTTCACGAGCCGGAACGGTTTGGCCGGCTGGCCGGCCTGGGCGCCGAGGGTATCCAAGCAGCGCTTTTACCCCGCCTGCTGGCGGTATCCGTCGGCGGCTATAACGCCGCCGGAACGGGCTACGCTTACACCGTCAGCGCGGACATTGCCAATTACAACCGCCAGACCGGCCAGGTCGTCCTGGCGGTGGAGGACCGCCCGGCCGCCGGCGCGGCGGCGCTGATTGAGCGGACCGTGGCGCTGACCGGCGCCGCCATGCAAACCGTGACGGCGGAAGTGCCGACTCCCGATATTCATGCGCGCTCCGTGCGCATCCTGCTCAAGGATGCCGCCACCGGCGAAACATTGCAAACCTTGACGCCGCCCCCGCAAGCCATGCGCGCATTGGAAATCTTTTCCGCTTACCTGGATCGGTCGTATTACACCTATGAACCGGAAGCCCGCGCCATTTGCACGTTGGGCCTGCCCCCGGCGTCCCTGGCGAATCTGCGAATCCGGGCGCTGGGCGCGGATGGCCAAGTGCTCGGCGAAACCGCGGCTTTGACCGCCGTCACCGCCGTGCCTATAAAGCTGGCCGGATTGACGCCGGGCAACCATCCAGTCAACCTCGGCCTGGAACAGGCGGATGGCAAAGTGTTGACGTCCTGCCGGCTGGACTTGATCAAGCGCCCGCCCAAACCGGGACTGGAATGGAAAATTGACCGCGTCAACCGCGTGCTGCTAAACAACGGAAAACCGTTCTTCCCGTTTGGCGTAGTCTATGCCGGCGGCTTGTTGAATAATCCGCCGGAAACCCAGGAAGCCGTCCTCCGCGATCTGGCGGCAGCCGGCATGAACACCGTCCAACTCTGGGACTGGGCTGCCACCCCGGCCAAAACCTCCGCCATCCTGGATTTGGCCGCCCGGCAGAATATTTTCGTCTTTGACCTGCTGACAGGCTATCCAGCCCCCGGCGCCAAGCCAACCGGCAGTTGCTGGTTCAAGGAAGCGTTCGATCCGCGCCTGGCGACGCCCGGCATTGCCGCGGATGATCCGCAAGTCCTGGCTTTTGTGGACAGATACAACCGCACCATGGAAGCGATGCTGGATGGCGCGCGCACGGGCATGGACCATCCGGCCCTGGCGGGCTATTTCGGACTGGACGAGCCGCGGGTGGAGCCCCGGATCAACATGGTCGAGCGCGGCCGGGACCTGTACCGGCGGGTGAACGAACTGGACGGCTATCATCCGAGTTTTGTCAATTTTTCCTCGTATGTGCCGGATGGAGATGAATGGACCGATTGGTTCGATATCCTGGGCACGGACCCGTATTTCATCACCGCCGGCGGCGGCCAGCGCGGCACGCCGAATTTCGTGGCCGGGATCACCGCCATGACCGATCGCCGCGCCGCACAGCGCCGCCAGGTCACTTTCATTGTGCCCGTGTTGGAATTCTGGAGCCGGACTTTCAAGCGGGCCATCCTGCCCCGGGAACAGTTCGTACAAACCTACCTGGCCTTGATCCACGGCGCCAAAGGCTTGATTTATTACATGGCGCCAGTCCGGCACCAGCTTTCCTACGAAGCTTTAAGCGAACTGGGCCGGCAACTGCAACAACTGGCGCCGGCATTACTGGCGCCGCGCCCCGCCGTTTCCATCAGCTATGACCCCGGCATCATGGACCCGGAAAACCACCGGTTCCCCGATGCGCAAGCCGCGCTGCTGGCCAATCCGGCCGGCGGCTATGTGCTGCTTTGCGCCAACAGCCGCAATTATCCGGTGGACGTGACCTTCCGCTCGCCCGCGCTGCAATCCGCCGCACAGGTGACCCGGTGGTTTGCCGACCGGCAAATGGATGTCCAGGCCGGCGCATTCTCCGACCGCCTGGAACCCTGCGGCGTGCGCGCCTATGCGTTTACGGCAGCCGGCGCCAACGGCGCGCCATTGGCGCTGACGGTGAATACACAGGGCCATCCGGAAGAAGGCGTGCCGGAATCACCCATGTTTATGCATGAAGGCCGGGTGGATCGTAAAAACCTGTTCCAAAATCCAGGACTGGAAGACCAGGCGCTGCCGGGCTGGCCGGATTATATCAGCATTTGGAATATGGGCGGATTGCTGAACCGGATCGGCACTCCGGACGCCAAGGTCATGGCGGTGACCAACCAGCCGTTCGAAGGCCGGTTCTGCCTGCAAATGGAAGCGGGCACGCAAATCCGGTTCAAGCTGGCGCCGCAGGTTTACCAGCCGACGGATTACACTTTATCTTTCCATGTGCGCGGCGATGGCCGGCCGGCCAGGCTGGCGTGCGGCGGCGGGGGCGCCGGCGTATTCCCTGATATCAACATTGTGCCCACTCGGGAATGGCAGCGCTGCCATCTGACAGGGATCATTCCACCCGGACTCAACCCGCTGAACCAATTCATTTTATCGATCAGCGGCACGGGCACGGTCTGGCTGGATGCCATCCAGTTCGAAAAAGGGTCCGCCCCCACGGAGTTTGAGCCATGAAATATTTTCCCGACGCGGCGGCGGGCAAAGAAAAATTGGTGGGGCGAACCGTCACTGGTGAGCCTGCCGCCGGACGGCTCGGCAGTGACCCAGGCTGTGCCAAGGCTAAGCCGGGCAAGCTGCCTCGCCCTACCCAAGATTGAAATTCGTGAGCATTTAATTAGCATGCAAACAAAATTCACACTTTCAGCACGATTGCTGGTGTTAATTCTGGCCATATTGTTGCCTGCCGCGGCGGGCCGGGCCGGCATCTCCTACAGTCCCGCCACCCGCACCATCCATGTTGTCGGCTACCCGGAGTGGCGGCCCTGCACCCCCGCGCAGTTGCTGGCGGCGGACCGCCAGATGGACTGGAACCTGATCGCAAACGACCCGGCCGCGGATATTTATACCGTGTCCGCCCACCTGGCGATCGGCGATAACGAACACACCGTGACTTATTTCCAACTGGGCGGGTCGAACCGGCCCATGGAAATCCTGGCAGTCTCCGGCAACGTCACGGTCGCCCAGGGTGAAATCCCCGCGCCGGATTACCGCAACAGCCGCTATGTCACACGCCTGCAAATCGGCGTGCCGGATCTGCCCGGCATTCAGCCGGCGCTGAAACTGTTCAGCGCCAAGGCTGCGCCGCATACCATCACCGTGCGCGGCCAGTTGCACGTCTGGCATGGGACCATCACGGCGGCGATCACGGACTCCGAGCACATGATCGGCAACCCGCACCTGGACCTTAACGCCGACAGCCTGATCCTGCACCAGGCGACGGTGTCCTGGGTGCGCGGGATCATGACCTATTACGCCCGCGATACCGTTTACAAGCAATACCGGATATCCGACACGGTTTTTGAGCATGGCGGGACGGCGCTGATGGATGCCGGCCGCATGTCCCGGGTACAGGGCTGCACCTTCCGCGATCTGCAAACTGCCATTCTGGACTGGGGATCGCTGGACACGGTATTGGAAAACTGCCGGTTCGAAAACAACCGGCGCAACTGGCATTTACGCTATACCAACCGCGGCCTGGTCTGCATTGATTGCGAATTGACGCCATCCCTGG